>JAZROF010000039.1:0-3167 GCA_045648565.1 Clostridia bacterium
GAAACAGCCTCGTCAAAGAATCTGTTTGGAAGCCAAGGTGCGCTGTTTGAATAGAAATACCATCTTGCAGCGTCAGAGCCCTGCTTATTTAAAACATCCCATGGGTCAACAACGTTTCCTTTATGTTTACTCATCTTCTGACCGTTTTTGTCCTGAACATGGCCAAGAACGATAACATTCTTGTATGGGGACTTGTCAAAAAGAAGAGTTGAGATAGCCATAAGAGTATAGAACCAACCTCTTGTCTGGTCGATTGCCTCACTGATAAAGTCAGCAGGGAAGTTCTGCTCGAAAAGTTCTTTATTCTCAAATGGATAGTGCCACTGTGCAAAAGGCATTGAACCGGAGTCAAACCAACAGTCAATAACTTCGGAAACTCTTGTCATTTCCTTTCCGCATTTTTCACACTTTAAGTGAACTTCGTCAACATAAGGCTTGTGGAGCTCAATATCATCAGGAACATTGATACCCTTTTCTTTAAGCTCAGCGATAGAGCCGATACATTCACGGTGTCCGCAAGAACATTCCCAAATAGGAAGAGGAGTTCCCCAATATCTTGAACGGGATAATCCCCAGTCAATAACATTTTCAAGGAAGTTACCGAATCTGCCCTGTTTAATGTTGTCAGGCATCCAGTTAACTGTGTTATTGTTCTTTAAAAGTCTGTCGCGAACAGTGGACATTCTTATAAACCAGGTATCACAAGCATAGTAGAGAAGAGGAGTATCACATCTCCAACAGAAAGGATAGCTATGCTCAAAAGGAATAACCTCAAAGAGCTGTTCTCTTTCCTTTAAGTCGCGGATAACAAGCTTGTCAACATCCTTAACAAACATACCCTTCCAAGGCTCAACTTCATCAACAAAGTTACCCTGGGTGTTAACAAGATTTAAGAAACCAAGTCCGTTTTCTCTTCCAACTCTGGCATCGTCTTCACCGAAAGCAGGAGCGATATGAACAACACCGGTACCGTCTTCCATAGTAACATAGTTATCAGCAATAACTACGCAGGATTTTCCGTCTTCAGGAGCCTTGAAGCTGTAAAGAGCCTCATATTCCATTCCAACAAGGTCAGTTCCGATATATTCTTCGATGGTTTCATATTCTTCTTTAATAACCTTTTCAACAAGTGCTTTTGCTAAAATATACTTTTCATCCCCAACAGCAATCTTAACATAAGCTTCGTGTGGATTTACGCAAAGAGCAACGTTTGATGGAAGAGTCCAAGGAGTTGTTGTCCAAGCAAGGATATATTCTTTGTCAGCATTTTTAATCTTAAACTTAGCGATAAGTGAGTTTTCCTTAACATCTTTATAACCTTGAGCAACTTCGTGGCTTGAAAGGGAAGTTCCGCAGCGAGGGCAGTATGGCATAATCTTGTGTCCCTTATATAAGAGGTCTTTATCCCATATAGTTTTAAGCGCCCACCAAACAGATTCAATGTAGTTATTGTGATAGGTAACGTAGGGGTCATTCATATCCGCCCAGTAACCAACACGGTCACTCATTTCCTCCCATTCGCTCTGGTAGGTAAATACGCTGTTTTTACACTTCTTAACAAAGTCCTCAATACCGTAATCCTCAATCTGAGGCTTACCGCTGATACCAAGCATTTTTTCAACTTCAAGCTCAACAGGAAGACCGTGTGTGTCCCAGCCTGCTTTTCTTAAAACGTGATAGCCTTTCATAGTGCGGTAACGTGGAATAAGGTCTTTTATAACACGGGTTAAAACGTGGCCAATGTGAGGCTTACCGTTAGCGGTTGGGGGGCCGTCATAGAAGGTATAGTTCTCCCCGCCTTCACGATTTTTCATACTTTTCCCGAATATATCATTTTCTTTCCAGAACTTGACAATTTCTTTCTCTCTGTCCACAAAAGAAAGGTCAGTTGATACTTTATTATACATCAGCTTTTCCTCCGTTTGAAATAATAAATTCTAACTAATATATTTTACATAAAAAATACCATTTTGTAAAGGCTTTTTTGAGAATTTAAAGAAATTTATCCTAAAATAGATTGAATTTTGAGAAAAATTGTGATATACTAAGCTGTAAATCTATGTTTATAGTGAAATTCAGATATATAGTCAGTTTATAAAAGAGGTGCAGCAGATGAATTTGCTTTGTGCAAAATGTAAGAAAAATTTAGCCGTTGTTTTTATAACCAAGCTTGAAGGCGGGAAGCGTGTTGATGAGGGCTACTGCTTAAAATGTGGCAGAGAGCTTAACCTTATTTCTGAGGATATGCTGGGAAGTTTAGGCGGCCAGATGGGACTTTCCAAAGAGGACTTTGAGGCGGCAGCAGAAGAGATGGAAAGCCTTTTTGACTCTGATATGGATATGAGTCAGCTCGGTGCAGCTTTTGCAGGAATAATGCCTGAAGAAGATATGGATGATGAAAACCCTGAAGGGAAAAACCCTCTAAGCTTTTTTGCAAGTCTCGGCGGTAAAAAAGAAAAGGAAACCGACGGCGAAAAGGGCAAAAAGAAGAAAAGTAATAAAGAAAAGAACGAAAGAAAGTTTTTAGATATGTATGGCACGAACCTTACCCAAAAGGCAAAGGACGGGCTTATTGATAATGTAATCGGCAGGGATGCCGAGACGCAAAGGGTGAGTCAGATTTTAAACAGAAGAACTAAAAATAACCCTTGCTTAATTGGAGAACCTGGTGTTGGTAAAACTGCTATTGCGGAAGGGTTGGCGGTTAAAATCGTAAAGGGAGAAGTGCCTGAAAAACTTCTTGACTATGAAATATATTTAATTGATATGACTGCTATGGTTGCAGGGACGCAATTTAGAGGCCAGTTTGAGTCAAGACTGCGTAATTTGATTAAAGAGGTTAAAGCTCTCGGCAATATAATTCTGGTAATTGACGAGGTTCACTCTATCGTTAAAGCGGGAGATGCCGATGGGGCTATGAGTGCAGGAAATATCTTAAAGCCTGCCCTTTCTAAAGGCGAAATTCAGGTAATTGGAGCAACAACACTTGAGGAATACAGAAAATATATCGAAAAAGATTCAGCTTTAGAGAGACGATTCCAGACAGTTTTGGTGGAAGAGCCAACAGTTGAAGAAACTGTTGAAATTTTAAAAGGTATCAAAGGATATTATGAGGACTATCATAAAGTTAAAATAACCGATGATATTATAAGAACTGCGGCAGTTCT
>JAZROF010000040.1:0-2285 GCA_045648565.1 Clostridia bacterium
AAAGAGAACCGCGTTACTAAAAATCTGGTGGTTATAGCGAGGAGGCCACACCTGTTCCCATTCCGAACACAGTAGTTAAGCTCCTTAGCGCAGAAGGTACTTGGCGGGCGACTGCCCGGGAGAATATGACGCCGCCGGAACTAATAAAAAGACTTGAACGATTGTTCAAGTCTTTTTTTGTTTTAGTGGTATTTTTAAAATGTAATCAGTTTTCAATTCTTTTTTCTATTTCTGATATAATGGCACTCATTTTGGTATCCATTGCACAGCAGAGACGGTATAGGGTTTCAAGAGTGGGTTTGCGTTCTCCTCTTTCAATGGCGCTTAAATGAGTTCTCCCAATATCTGCAAGACCGCTCACAACCTCTTGTGAAAGATTTTTCTTTTTTCTATATTCGGCAATTACTTCGCCGACAATCCTTGAATCTAAAAAAGGTTCAAACATTTTTCTTCACCTCAAATATATTATACCTAAGCATAAAGAATAATACGAACACATATGTTGACATTTGAATACATATGTGTTATAATTTTTTTAGCATCATGTTTAGGGGGATGAAAATGAAGAAAATTCTTTATGTAATATTTATGGCTGTATGTGTTTTCTACATTGTTTCAGAAGGACAGGTTTTACTTGACAAAATCGGCTTTGTTGGATCTTCGGAACGGGCCGCTGTAGAAGCGGCAATAACTGAAATAAAAGGACAATTATATGATTCTTCTGGAGGGATCCCTGAAATAGAAACAGAGGTTATATACAAGAATGGAAAGGACTATATTGTTATTACTAGATGGAAGTGCAATATGTGGGGTACAGGTTTTGCAGTAGATGGTAGTTACGCATGTTATATAAGAGTTCCTTCGTCAAGATATGCAACATATATGGGCAGAACAAAGCAGAAGGATTACAATGCTTCTTATGATTTGGAAAATTTAAAAGCAATATTTAGAATTCAATAAAGGTTTGTTTTAGGTTATTGCAAGAGAGTTGAAGTGAATAAAATAAGGATAGTTTCTGTGTCTTCTCAAACTAGAACTAATTTCCAACGCTTTGGTAACGAAAAAATAATCATGAGAACACATCTTACGATGTGTTCTTTTTTTGTTTGTCTCTTGAAAATCCTTAAAATATATAGTATAATAAAGAAAATTATTTGTCGAATTTCACTTATATAAATAGCAAAGGAGAATAAAATTATGGAGATTGATCTCACAACTATTGTAAGCATTGTAGGTGCAGCAGCTTGGATACCAATAATTTTTAAACCGCTAGGTAATTTTTTAAGGAAAATACATATAGCCCCATTAGACATAAGAGTTTTAACGAATGCGTCTGGTACATCTGCCTATAACAACGAAAAGAAATATGGGACGATTATAATGTTAGCACTGAATGTTTATATTAGAGAAGTGCCATTATTTGCGGAAAAAATATCTGCTTCAGTAATTCTCAAGAACGGAACTAAATTAAACACAGAACTACTTGATTTTTCAACATTAACCTCAAATAATGATAATAATACTCAAAGTATATATGAAGTTCCTATCGGACAGGAATTAAATATAACTAGAAGCATACATCCTAATATTGATAATATAAAGTATGTTTCATTCCTTGTTGAAAATGCAAATTTTAGGAATCCAGAAGATATTGATATAATTAAGTTATCTTTAGGGAACAACAAGTGGTGGAATACTAAAAAAGCAAATATTCTATTTAAGGAGTTCCCTACTTTTAATAGTACGCATATGATTGATGTCTGCGAAAAAGTAATAAACCAATAAGTTTTTCTTCTTAAATTAGTACAAATGTAATTCGGATTCCGTCTAAAATAAAAAGAGGTATATTTATGATAATCAGAAGAGCAGAGGAAAGGGATTTGGTTTCAATACTCAAAGTGTATGAAACGGCCCGGGAATATATGAGAAAGAGCGGAAATCCTGACCAGTGGGGGACGGACAAGCCTCAAAAGGAATTATTGGAAGAGGACATAAGAAAAGGGGAGCTTTTCGTCGGGGAAAGCGATAATGGGGAGATACACTTTGTGTTCGCCTTTATATTGGGCGCAGACCCCACATATTCCTATATAGAAGACGGAAATTGGCTTTCCGATGAGCCATACGGAACAATTCATCGCATCGCAAGTGACGGAACCGTATCAGGTGTTGTCAAAATGGCAGTTGACTATTGCCGAAAGACTATCCCAAGCCTCAGAATAGATACCCACGAAAAGAATACAACCATGCAACATGTTGTTGAAAAGCTTGGATTTAAAAAGTGCGGC
>JAZROF010000041.1:0-4823 GCA_045648565.1 Clostridia bacterium
CTCACAATCCGTCAAGGATTCTTCGAATTTTTTCCTTGTTCTATACTCAAAATTGAGGTTTTTGTGGTGCAGAGCAGTTTTGGGTTAGATATTTTTCGTCTCAGAGAAGTCATAAAAAATGCAGGCATACTGGCGTATGTCTGCATTTTTTTGCGTACTATCAGCGGAAAATACCAAGCCAAAACCGATTCCTCCCTAAGGAGCAACGCCGTTAGTGAATGTCTTTTTGATATTATTTATTTTCTTCGGCAATTTTTATATATTCTTCAATGGTTGGATAAATCGCAAAGTTTGTTATAAAAGAAGAAAGCACAGGCAGAAAAACTATTTCCAGAATAACGTAAATAATAATTGATATTGGAGATATATATAATGTTGCCATAAGCGGTAAAATAATGTGAATTAACACGTTTATTATGAGAAGGAGAACACTTTTCGGAGCTTTTGCAAGAGAAAGAATAAGTGCGTTTCTCATAATTGCTTTAAGAGGCAATTTAAATGTAATCATAAGCTGATAAACGAATAAATGGAGAAGAGTGTAAACCAGCACAAAGAAAATTAAGATATATCTTAAATATGAAGTAACTCCAGCCATATTTCCGTAAAAATTATAAGCGAATATAATCAGGAAGAATAAAACAAGGTCTAAAACCCAAAGGCAAAAGGATTGCTTGAAATTTTCCTTAATTTTTTGCCAGAAATCACTAAAGAGCCATACATGTTCTTCTCTTCCAATATTGCGTAGAGCATAGGTTAAGCCTGCCGTTGAAGGACCAAGTCCCCAGAGGGCGTTAAAGCAAATGGCAAACAGTATATTTAATGACCAATAGTTAGAGTAAACTGCATCCTCTGCTAATATACCTGCCTCTAACATAGGGTTAAGCGAAGCGGTGGAAGGAAATCCCATAACAATGCAGGTTACAATAAAAGCAGGGATTGAAAACAACACATATAAAAGGTTAAGCTTAATTAAATCCCAAAATTTTTCTCCAAGAATTTCAAAAAATATAGAAAGTCTTGATTGGTTTGGGTCACGCTCTTCCGGGAGCCCCTTGCCCGGCTTTAGATAATTTGGTTTAAATAACATATATATTCTCCTAAGATTTAATATTAAGATATTAAAATTATACCTTAAACAAGAAATAATGTCAACTAATTGCAAAAATTGGTTGAAAATATTAGGAATATGGTATATAATAAAGCTGTCTTTTAAAAAGGAAAGGGGTATATTTATGCAGATTATAACTGTTAGCCGTGAATTTGGAAGTGGCGGCAGAGAAATTGGCAAACGAATAGCAGAAAGTCTTGGTTGGACATACTATGACAGAGAAATCATATCAGAGCTTATCAAAAAAACAAGTAAAGTCCATGAGCTTTCAGAAAAAGAGCTTTTGCAGGAGTATCCTATTTCCTTTGGACGAACTTTTTCTTCACTTTCAATATTTCGGAACAGTGCAGTAAATCTTGTTGCAAAAGAACAAAGAGTTATAAGAAGTATAGCTAAACGAGATGAAAATTTTATTATAGTTGGAAGATGTGCTGATATTATACTTAAAAAATATAGGCCATTTACTATTTTTGTATACGCAGATATGCCCTCAAAGATTAAGCGATGCAAAAAGCATCATCCAAAGGGCGAGAAGCTTCTTGATAAGGAGATTGAGAAGAAAATCAAA
The DNA here is from genome assembly GCA_045648565.1 of Clostridia bacterium. GTDB lineage: Bacteria > Bacillota > Clostridia > Monoglobales > Monoglobaceae > SIG454. The sequence continues at coordinate 1,677 of JAZROF010000041.1, forward strand.
CAGGTTGACGGAGCGAGAAAAAAGTACCACGATTTGGTTTCAACTGAAAAATGGGGAGATAAAAAGAATTATCATCTTTGCATTAATACATCGGGTATTGACATAAAGGATATTATAGCTCCTGTTTCTGAATACAGTAAGATTTATTTTGATAATATCAAACCTACAAAGAAATAGAACACAAGGAGAGACAAATGGGGAAGTACAGTGGTTATCTGATATGCACTGACCTTGACGGGACCTTTATTGATGAAAAAGGTGAGCTTATTGAGAAAAATCTTACGGCTACTTATGAATATATGAAAAATGGCGGGCTTTTCACAATATCCACAGGGCGAAGTGCAGGATATATAAAGGAGAAATACAAAGGCAAAATAAAAATCAACACATACATTATTTGTATAAACGGGACAATGATTTATGATGCGGAAAATGAGAAAGTTATATATTCTAATGTTATGAAAAGAGAGAAGCTTAGCGGAATTTCCGAATATATAAAAAAGGTGCCGAAGGTAGCTATATATACAGAAGATAAAGTCTATGAAGAAATAGAAAGTATCTCCGGCAGCGATGATATATATAAAATAGTATATTGTTGCCGGACAGAAAAAGAATGCCTTGAATTACGGGAAGAATTAGAAGAAAAATACGGGCAGGATTTCGACTTTAACCGGAGCTGGCACGAGGGATTAGAGATGATAGGAAAAGGGTCAGGCAAGGGGGATGCTATAAGGAAAATGCGTTCTCTTTTAGGAGATAAGGCTAAAACGGTTATTGGGATTGGTGATTTTGAAAACGATCTTACAATGATAGAAGAAGCTGATATTGGGGTTGCGGTTGGAAACGCACTTGAGTCAGTTAAGGAAGTCGCAGATAAGGTTACGGTTTCAAATAATGATGGGGCGATTGCTCAGATTATAAAAGAATTATAAAAAAGGTGCAGTTTTTTCTGCACCTTTTGTGCTTTTTACAAAAAATGCAGAAAAACTATTGACAATATTGGAAATTAGTGTATAATAATGTCATATCCTGTTGAAACTTTCAGAATCTTAAGAGACTGAAGGTGAAGGGAACTCCGGAGAATCTCGTTAGAGTGCCGAAGGTGCAAGGCGAAAGCTGAATCTCTCAGGCAAAAGGACGGAACAGAAACCATAGCAATACTATTGCTATGACTGTGTAGATAATTCGGAGCCGCCTTTTAGGATAAAGGGCGGTATTTTTATTGTATAAAATTAAATTTTTATATACTCAGGAGGCAAAAAAATGAACATTTTAGAAATGATTACGAACATTAACGGAACGGTTAATGGATGGGTATGGGGCCCTGTAATGCTTGTATTCTTGGTTGGTACAGGTATATTTCTTACCTGCGGACTTAAGTTTTTCCAGGTAGGGAAAATCGGTCTCTGGATGAAGAACACTTTTGGCAATCTCTTTAAAAAGGGTGCAAAAGCAGACAAAGATTCAAAAGCAATTTCCTCATTCCAGGCGCTTTGCACAGCTTTGGGCGGCACAGTAGGCGTAGGTAATGTTGTTGGCGTAGCAACAGCGATTGCAGCCGGCGGCCCGGGTGCAATCTTCTGGATGTGGATTGCAGCTTTCTTTGGTATGATAACAAAGTATGCTGAAATCGTTCTCGGTATTTTCTACCGTAAAAAGAACGCTGACGGCGAATGGTTAGGCGGCGCAATGGTATACCTTAAAGAAGGTTTCTCCGGTAAAAAAGGTCTTAAGATACTCGGCTCTGTTTTGGGCGTGCTTTTTGCAGTATTCTGTATCTTGGCATCCTTTGGTATCGGTAATATGAGCCAGATTAACACAATTGCTGCAAACTTTGAGGCGACTTTCAGTATTCCTGTTATTGTTACAGGTATTATCCTTTTAGTTTTGATGGCAGTAATGGCTTTGGGTGGACTTAAGAGAATCGCTTCTGTTACTGAAAAGCTGGTTCCTTTTATGTCAATTTTCTACATCATCGGCGCAGTTGTTATCATTGTCAGCAAGTTTAATGTTCTCGGCGATGCTTTTGTTGCAATCTTTAAGGGCGCATTCGGCTTTGATGCTGTTGCCGGCGGTGCTTTGGGTGTTGTTATTTCTAAGGTAGCAAAAAGCGGTATTGCCCGTGGTGTATTCTCCAACGAAGCAGGCCTTGGTTCATCAGCTCTCGTTCACTCTGCAGCAGATGTAAAAGAACCTGCAAAGCAGGGTATGTGGGGTGTGTTTGAAGTATTTGTAGATACAATCGTAATCTGCACACTTTCTGCTTTGGTTATCCTCTCTTCCGGCGTTATCGATTTATCAACAGGTCTTGTAGCAACAGGTTTTACTGCCGATAAGGCATCTGTATTGGTTACAGAGGCATTTGTAGAATCCTTCGGAGCTATCGGCGGTTATTTTGCGACTATTGCAATCTTCTTCTTTGCGATTTCCACAGTTATCGGCTGGTTTATTTACGGTTCTAAATCCTGTGAGTTCCTCTTTGGCAAGACTACAACAGCAGTATACAAGTTTATCTTCGTATGCTTTGTCTTAGTTGGTGCTACTATGGACCTTTCTCTTGCTTGGGATATTTCCGACACCTTCAACGGACTTATGGCAATTCCTAACTTAATCGGTTTAATTGTTCTTTCAGGCACTGTATTTAAAATCAGCAAGAACTATCTTGCAAGATTAAAGGGCGAAAAAATCCAGCCAATGCTCTCAGCATACGCTGACATTCAGGCTGAAATGGAAGCAAAGGAAGACTAATACTCAAAAATTCTATAAAAAGACCGACTTTTGTCGGTCTTTTTTGTCTGTAAAATATGAAATTAAATATTGTAATTTAAATACTAATATGGTATAATTATTCTATATGTAGGTTAAAAGGGGGAGAGGAAAGTGTTTTATTATATTATGGGTAAGATTGCTCTTAAAACTGAGAGCTTTGCGGTTATTGACTGCGGTGGTGTTGGCTATAAGATTTTTGCCAGCAAAAACACTCTCGACGAAATTGGAAATGTTGGGGAAACAGGAAAGCTTTATACATTCCTTAATTTTAAATCAGCTTCCGACATAATGGACCTTTACGGATTTTCAACCCTTGAAGAAAAAAATCTCTTTGAAATGATAACATCAGTTTCAAGAGTTGGGGCAAAGACGGCAATA
>JAZROF010000042.1:0-29279 GCA_045648565.1 Clostridia bacterium
TCTTACCTCGGGAAAAACTGAGTAGCAAATGCAGTCCGTATAGGAAAATCCGACCTTTGTGCCATTATAATCCTTTAAAAATCGGTCATAATAGCCTTTCCCATAACCTATTCTGTATCCGTCCATATCAAAGACCACGCCCGGAACAACCACCAAATCAATTTCATCTTTTGAAATTATTTTAACCTTTCCATCAGAAATACAATCAACATTAGGCTCTAAAATTCCAAAGCTGCCCATTTTAAGTCCTGACATATTTTTAACTTCATAAGGGGTTATTTCCCCCTTTTCTTTATCCGTTAAAGGAAAAACAACTCTTTTCCCGTCTGAGAAAAGACGCCTGGCAAAAACATTTGTCTTAACCTCACTTTTGATGTCGCTGTAAATCATAACTGTTTTTGCATTCCTATATTCAATTAAATCAAAGAAATACTTCCATATGGAAACGCTTTTTAAAACCTGAGTCCCCGATGGAATTTCATCTCTTAATTTTTTATACTGCTTTCTTAATTCTTCCTTTGGCTCACTCATATATGCTGAACCTGTTTTAGCAGTCTTTTGCCTGTTCCTTCCTTGAAGTAATCAGCAATTGCCGCACCAAACATAAGTGCCGCCCCTGCTCCCTTTCCTGTAATTATGTTGCCGTCAGTTACGACAAAATCGCTTAAAATTTCCGCACCTGTCAGGTTTACTTCAAAGCCCGGGAAACAAGTCGCTCTTCTCCCGTTTAGGAGTCCCAAATCCCCTAAAATCATAGGAGCAGCACAGATTGCGGCGATTAACTTATTGTTCTTTACGCAATAGTCAATAAGCTTTAAAACCGTTTCGTTTTTCTGAAGATTGAGTGTCCCCGGCATACCACCCGGAAGAACAATCCCTTCTAAGCCCTCTAAATCAATATCATCAATAGACATATCCGCCTTAACAGTAATTTTATGAGAGCCTTTAACGCACTCTCCTTCAATTGACGCAAGATATGTCTTAATTTCTGCCCGTCTTAAAATATCACAGCATCCAAGAGCCTCAACCTCTTCAAAGCCGTCAGCAAGTAAAATATATACCATTATTTTTTCATTCCTTTCTTGCTTTTAGCTACTTCCACTATAAATTTTGGAAGGGATGCAAACCTCCCTATCCGGCTTGGCTGTTTTAAAAGTCTATACAGCCACTCAAGATTCAGCTTAATAAAAATTTTAGGGGCACGTTTAACATTTCCCGCAAAAACATCAAGTGTTCCCCCAACTCCCATACAAAGTCGAACGCTCGTCAGCTTATCCTGATTGTCGTTTATCCACTTTTCCTGTTTTTTAGCACCAAGGCAAACCAGAAGCAATTTTGCCCCTGATTCGTTTATTTTCTCAATTATAACAGGGACATCTTCCTCGGTAAAATATCCGTCATTTGTTCCCACAACTTTAAGCCCCGGGTATTTTTTCTCAAGTCTTTGCTTTGCAATTTCCGCAACGCCGGGTTTTGCCCCGAAAAGGAACACCCCATCCTCCTTGTCCTTTAAATATTCAAGAATTTTGCAGGTTAAATCAAAACCTGCCACTCTTTCAGGTATGGGAGTCCCCAAAATTTTCGCCCCGTAAACTACGCCTATTCCATCTGCTGTTAAAAGGTCGGCACTGTTTAATATCTCCATAAACTCGCTGTCCTCTTTTGCGGTCATAATGATTTCGGGATTGGGAGTATAGATTTTTGATACACCCTCTTTTTTAAGAAAGCCTTTTGCACGGGAGAAAGCCTCTTTCTCCGTTACTTTATCAATCTTTACCCCAAGAATATTAACTGTTTTTCTCATAAATTCACCTTATTTATTGTATCCACTTGGATTATTACTCTGCCAACGCCAGGAGTCCTGACACATATCTTCAAGATTTTTCTTTGCAACAAAGCCAAGCTCTTCTTTTGCCTTTTTCGGGTCGGCATAACACTGGGCAATATCCCCTGCACGGCGTGGTGCAATCTTATATGCAACATCGTGACCACAAGCCTTGGAGAAAGCCTTAACCATATCCAAAACGCTGTAACCTGTGCCTGTGCCAAGGTTATATGTAACAACCCCAACCTTATTGCTGATTTTTTCAAGAGCCTTAATGTGGCCTATTGCAAGGTCAACCACGTGGATATAATCACGAACGCCTGTTCCGTCAGGAGTTTCATAATCGTCGCCGAACACATTTAAATATTCTCTCTTGCCAACTGCAACCTGAGTTATATATGGCATTAAGTTATTCGGGATGCCCTTAGGGTCTTCCCCGATAAGTCCGCTCTCGTGAGCACCAACCGGATTAAAATATCGAAGGAGGGCAATATCCCATTCGTTATCTGAAACATAAATATCACGGAGAATTTCCTCAATCATAAGCTTTGTTCTGCCGTATGGATTTGTGCAGTGAAGTGGGAAATCTTCCGTAATCGGAACTGTGTGAGGGTTTCCGTATACTGTTGCAGATGAGCTGAACACTAATCTTTTACAGCCGTGCTTTGCCATAGTTTTGCAAAGATTAAGAGTGCTTCCAATATTGTTTTCATAGTATCTTATTGGAATTTCAACAGACTCCCCAACGGCTTTAAGCCCTGCAAAATGGATAACTGCGTCAAATTTATCGTCTTCAAATATTTTCTCAACTGCATCTAAGTCGCATAAATCTTCTTTATAAAGCTTAATCGCTTTTCCTGTGATTTTTTCAACTCTTTTGAGTGACTCTTCACAGCTGTTTGAAAGGTTGTCAACGACTGCAAGGTCATAACCTGCCTTTATAAGCTCAACGCAAGTATGACTTCCTATATACCCAGCTCCGCCTGTTACTAAAATTTTCATAATCCCTCTCCTTTTAATCTAATTTTAAGACTGACATAAACGCTTCCTGTGGAACTTCCACCGTTCCTACCTGACGCATACGCTTTTTACCCTCTTTTTGCTTTTCAAGAAGCTTCTTCTTTCTTGTTATATCACCGCCGTAGCACTTGGCAAGGACATCCTTTCGCATAGCACGGACAGTTTCTCGGGCAATAATTTTCCCGCCAACCGCCGCCTGAATCGGAATTTCAAAAAGCTGTCTTGGAATAACTTCCTTTAATTTTTCAGCAATTCTTCTTCCTCTTGCATAAGCCTTTTCCTTATGAACGATAAAAGATAACGCATCGACTGCATCACCATTTAATAAAATGTCAAGCTTAACCAAATCTGATTTCTGATAGCCTTTAAATTCATAGTCAAAGGACGCATATCCTCTCGTCTTTGATTTTAAGGCATCAAAAAAGTCATAGATGATTTCGTTTAAAGGAAGGTCATACTTTAATGTTACGCGGGTTTCGTCAAGATATTCCATATCAAGATATGTTCCTCGTCTTTCCTGACAAAGCTCCATAATACTTCCCACATATTCTCTGGGGGACATAATGTCTGCACGAACAATCGGCTCTTCCATATAGTCAATTACGCTGGATTCAGGAAGATTTGTTGGATTTGATATGCTTTCAACTGTTTTATCTGTCTTTATAACCTTATATTCAACGGATGGGGCAGTTGTTACCAAATCAAGATTATACTCTCGCTCTAATCTTTCCTGAATAATTTCCATATGCAAAAGACCTAAAAATCCGCAGCGAAAACCAAAGCCCAACGCCACAGAAGTTTCTGCATCAAAGCTTAATGCCGCATCGTTTAGCTGAAGCTTTTCCAGGGCGTCTCTTAAGTCGTCATACCTTGCCCCGTCGGCGGGATATATTCCGCAATAAACCATTGGCTTAACTTCTTTATAGCCGGGAAGAGCTTCTTCACTTCCATTTTCAACGGTGGTTACTGTATCGCCAACGTGGACCTCGTGGACATCCTTGATGCTCGCCGCAATAAAGCCAACCTCTCCGGCTTTAATTTCACCTGATGGCAGCATCCCCGTCGGGTGAAGATACCCAACCTCAACAACATCAAAGGTTGCCCCTGTTGCCATCATTTTTATTTTTGTTCCCGGGGTGAGCTTTCCGTCAATTATTCTGACATAGACAATAACCCCTTTATAGCTGTCATAGTATGAGTCAAAGATGAGTGCCTTAAGAGGCTTTTCGCAGTCCCCCGAAGGTGGCGGAACAAGCTCAACAATCCTCTCTAAAACCTCTTCAATATTTATCCCGTTCTTAGCGGAAATGAGTGGAGCTTTATCTGCATTTATGCCGATAACATCCTCGATTTCCTTTCTGACAACCTCAGGCTGAGCACTTGGTAAATCTATTTTATTTATAACGGGAACAAGCTCTAAATCATGCTCTATGGCAAGATAGGTGTTAGCAAGTGTCTGCGCCTCAATCCCCTGTGCCGCATCAACAACCAAAATTGCCCCCTCGCAGGCAGCAAGGCTTCTGGATACCTCATAGTTAAAGTCAACGTGGCCGGGAGTGTCGATTAAGTTTAAGACATACTCCTCGTTATCCTTTGCCTTATGGATAAGCTTAACCGCACGGGCTTTAATGGTTATTCCACGCTCTCTTTCAAGCTCCATATTATCAAGGATTTGGGATTGCATTTCACGCTGAGTTAAAACCCCCGTAAGCTCCAAAAGGCGGTCAGCCAGAGTGGACTTCCCGTGGTCAATATGTGCAATAATTGAAAAATTTCGTATTTTCTTTTGATAATCGTTCATTAGCTCTTTCCTTCCGCATATTATCCATTAAATTATATAATATTTCTCAGGTATTGTCAACCTTAAAGGGGCTGTTAAAAAACTCCGGACCGCAAAAATACTAAAATATAAAGAATAAAAAAGACATAACCTTCGGCTTTTAGTTTTAAAGCTGAAGAAAAATCGAAATCTTTCGATTTTTCAAATTAAATTTGTGTTTTTGCTATGAATAAACTTCGCCTCTCGCAGTATCTACATACGGCTTCGGATTCAGTTTATCCATTCCAAAGCTTTTTTCCTATCCCCTTAAAAAAGGAGCGGTGAAAAGTCTGCGCAAACTTTTTTCCGCTCCCTTTTGTTTTTAGCTTAGTATTCCTCTTCCGCCTACCTCTTCGTATTTTCTCATAACCCTCTTTTTAAGGTTTTGATTTTCAGGCAGAGATAAGGTTTTATCTTTCTCTATAATCTCCTCGGACGCCATTTGTGCCATCTTTAAAATTTCCATATCCTCGGAAAGATTGGCGATTTTAAGCTCAGGGAGACCGTGCTGCCTAACGCCGAAAAATTCGCCCGGACCACGAAGATATAAGTCCTTTTCCGAAATCTTAAAGCCGTCATTTGTCTCCTGCATAATCTTCATTCGCTCTCTTGCAATCTCGCCGTTTGACTTACAGAACATTATACAAAACGCCTCGTGCTTTCCTCGTCTTATTCTTCCACGAAGCTGGTGGAGCTGAAAAAGTCCGAACCGCTCCGCATTTTCAATTATCATAACCGATGCATTGGGGACATCCACCCCAACTTCAATTACTGTGGTTGAAACTAAAATATCCGTTTCGCCCTTTGAAAATTTCTCCATAACGGCGTCTTTTTCTTTTGCTTTCATCTTTCCGTGAAGAACATCAATATTGTAATTTTTAAAATATCCGTTTCTTAAATTTTCGGCATATTCAACCGCTGCCTTGGCGGTCATAAGCTCGCTCTCTTCAACCAGAGGGCAAACTATATAAATCTGCCGTCCTTCGCTAATTTTTGATGCGATAAACTTATTTACTCTCTCTCGCATATTCTCCCCAAGGGCGAAAGTTTTAACCTCTTTTCGCCCCGGTGGAAGCTCATCGATTATGGAAACATCAAGGTCTCCGTATAAAATCAAAGAAAGAGTTCTTGGGATTGGGGTTGCGGTCATAACAAGGGTATGAACATTCTTCCCTTTTTCGGAAAGTGCCGCCCTTTGCTTGACCCCGAAACGATGTTGCTCATCCGTTACCGCAAGGGCAAGATTTTTGAAGCTGACCTTGTCCGTTAAAACCGCGTGAGTCCCAACAACAATATCAATTTCGCCCCTTGCGATTTTCTCTAAAGTTTCGGTCTTTTCTTTGCTCTTTCCGCCAATCAAAAGGGCAACCTTAACCCCCATACTTTCAAACATTTTAGTAAAGCTTTTATAGTGTTGCTTGGCTAAAATTTCAGTTGGTGCAATCATAGCCCCCTGAAAGCCCGAACGAACGGCACTAAGCATTGCCGCCGCAGCAACCACGGTTTTACCCGAGCCAACATCCCCCTGAACAAGCCTGTTCATAGGGACATTTTTCTTTAAATCAGCACAAATTTCATTTATAACTCTCTTTTGTGCGTTTGTCAAGTCAAAGGGAAGTGACTTTGCAAATTCCCCTATACATTTAACATCAGAAAAGGCTTCTGCCGTATATTTTTTTCTGTCCCCTTTGAGAATTTGTATTCCCGTCTGCATAACTAAAAGTTCCTCAAAGGCAAGGGAATATTTAGCCTTTTTAAAACTGTCAAAATCTTTGGGGAAGTGAATTTCCCTCATAGCTTCTTCCGTGTCTAAAAGAGCACACTTTTTTGCAATTCCCTCTGGAACTGTATTTTCGATTTTATCCTCAAGATTTTTAATAGCTTCTTCTATGGCAGAACGGAGCATATACTGGGAAATTCCCGCCCGAAGAGGATAAATCGGGACAATTCTTCCCGTTTTCTTTCCCCCGCCGTAGCTTTCCACAACAGGATTTACCATCTCCGCATTTCGTCCCCTATATGTAACCTCTCCGAAAAAGACAAATTCTCTGTCTCCTCTTAGCTGATTCTCAATATACTTTGCGTTAAACCAGGTTATTTTCATAATCCCTGTCCCGTCAGAGATGGTTGCCTGGGTTACCATAAGACGATTTTTACTTTTAAAGGAGCGGGGAGATGCAGTTATTCGCCCTAATACGCAGACCCGTTCTCCGTCAATTAAGTCGCATATATTTTTAATATCCGACCTGTCCTCATAATCTCTCGGCAGGTGATAAAGCAAATCGGAAACAGTTTTAATGCCCAGTTTTTCAAAGGTCTTTGCCCGTTTTTCGCCAACACCCTTTATAAATTGAACACTGTCCTCCATTCTCACTTTAAATCACCTCCTAAAAGCAAACGGCACAGGATTTCCTATGCCGCCAATTTCTTATTCAACAGATACTATATAATAATATATTGGCTGACCGCCGTAATATAGCGCTACATCCAAATCAGAATACTTTTCTTCAAGCTCCTCTAAAAGTGCATTTGCATCCTCTTCCGTTACACCTTCACCATAATAGATTGAAATAACGCCTGAGTCTTCACTTATAAGGCTATCAATAAGCTCCGTGGCACACGCCCCAAGGTCATCTCCAACAATCTCAATACCGTTTGGAGAAAGTCCCATAATATCTCCCTCGTGGATTTCAGTTCCGTCAACTTCTGTATCTCGTGCTGCAAAGGTAAGCTGTCCACAAACAACACCACTTGCCATTGTCATCATATTCTCCATATTTTCCTTTGGAGAAAGGTCACCGTCAAAGCCCATCATAGCTGAAATTCCCGATGGAATATTTTTCGTCTGGAGCACAAAAACATTTTTATCTGTAAGTGCATCAACCTGCTCTGCTGCAAGAATTATATTCTTGTTATTTGGAAGAACGAAAACATTTTCCGCATCAACTTTCTCAACGGCGTCTAAAATATCCTGAGTGCTTGGGTTCATTGTCTGTCCGCCCTCAACTATAGCGTCTGCCCCAAGGCTTTTAAATATCTCAGATAGTCCATCACCTGCCGCAACTGCAACAAAGCCGTATTTTTTAAGTTCTTTTTCTTCCTGAGCCGCTTTTTCGCTATTATCATCGTGCTGATATTTCATATTATCTATTTTGAGATTTGTAAGCTCACCAAGTTTTATAGCCTCTTCAATAACCTTCCCCGGATGGTTTGTATGAATATGCACTTTAACGATTTCATCGTCCTCAATGACTAACATACAGTCGCCCTTATCCTCAATTGCCGCCGTAAACTGAGTTGTTTTTCTGTCGGCAGTTTTATTTATAATAAACTCTGTGCAGTATAAAAATTTTATATCCGCATTCGTTTCCGCCTTAACAGCAGTCACAGAAGAAGTGGCTGCTTCACCGCTCTCTATAGCTTTTCCCTCTTTAAGAGCATAGATAAGCCCCTCAAAGAGTGTCATAACCCCTTGACCGCCTGCATCAACAACGCCTGCCTGCTTTAAAACAGGGAGCATATCGGGAGTTTTTGCAAGGCTTTCATTTCCCTTTTCAAAAAGGGCGAATAAAAACTCGTCCGCCTCGGTGTAGCTTTCATAGCTCTCCTCTGCAAATTCAGCAATTTGGCGAACAACAGTCAGTATTGTTCCCTCTGTGGGCTTCATAACTGCATCATAGGCAGATTTTTTTCCCATAACTGCAGCATTTTTGATAATCTCAACCGAAAGCTCCTCAGCCTCCTCAACACCTTTGGAAAGGCCTCTTATAATCTGGGATAAAATAACCCCGGAGTTACCTCTTGCATTGCGAAGAGCCGCCTTAGAAAGTGCCTTAATAATATCAGAGCAGTTGCCCTCATCTATTGTAATACTGCCAAGAGCACCGCTAAAGGTCATACTCATATTTGTCCCTGTATCACCGTCAGGAACCGGGAAAATATTAAGGTCATTTATCGCTTTTTTATTATTCTTAAGATTATTTGCGGCAGATTCTAACATAAGAGCCAAAAGCTCTGCATTTATCGTCTTCATTTATACACCTCTTATTGTTTACTCTCTGACACCCTCGATAACAACCGTAACATCGCCAACTTCCATACCGATTGCAGACTCAACCTGGTATTTTACACTACTTTGAATAGTTTCACCTATGGTGCGAATATTTACGCCGTATCCAACAATTATGTGAAGGGAAATGTTTATAGCATTTTCTTCAATTCTGACTTTGATTCCCTTGTCGATATTTTCTATCTTGAGCAGCTTTGCAACCCCGTCTTTACTGCTTTTTGCCGCCATTCCAACAACTCCATAGCAAGAGGTTGTTGCATAACCTGCAAGCTTTGCAATAACAGTATTAGATATGCTTACTCTTCCGCGTTCATTTTCTCTTATTGCTGCCATAAAAATCCCGCCTTTCATTATTATGCAGATAAAAACTCAAGTTTTATCTGCATATAAATATAATACCTTATTTTTATAGTTTGGTCAAGTATTTTCTTAAATATCCCTATTTATCATCAGAAAGGGAGCCATAACCCGGTTTAATATAAAGAGTTTCTTTTTTCCCTGCAATTTCAGGCTCATAAACCGTTTCCATCCACTCACTCGGCTCATAATCCTCAATTGCAAAAGAAAAGAACTCTTTGCTTTTCCCCGTTATGCGAACGGCCTCCTCAACCATTTTCTTTGCAAACTGTGCCTTTTCTTCCTCACTGCTTCCCTTATACCATTTAACAATTATATGTGGCATCTAATTTTCCTCCTTAAGCCGATGGGAAATGAACCCCATAAGCCTTAAACTTGTTAAATTTTTATTCTTCAAATTTGTCGTCCTCGTAAGGCGCCAAGCCTGACTTCGTCCTCCGCATTCAAACTCTATAAAATTTTCCTGCGTTTAAGGTCGAAGAGTTTAAAAACAATAAATTTTGATGAAAGACAAAGAAAAATTTACAAATAATACTGGCGTATATTTGTGGATTTTTCTGCCGTATTACGCGAAATTTATGTTTTTAAACCTTATCGGATTCGTTTCCCATCGGCTTAAATTCTATATTATCAAGCTGAGAGCGAAGGCTCATCTTAAAAGACTCTATATATTCTCGTCTTAAAGCTGCCTGCTCTTCTTTTTCTTTTTCCGTAAGCCCTTCTTCTCTTGACTTTTTCGCTAAAGCATTTATTCTTTCAATTTTCTTCTTATCCATTATTCTTCCTCGCTTGGTATTGGTTTTATCTTAATCTTATATTTATCATAAAAATAAATTTTATTTATCTTTTTATGCCCGATAATTTTTGAAACTTCTGATTTTTTGCAATTTATTTCTCCGTTAAAGCTTCCTTCGGCAATCATTTGTTCGATTTTTCTTCTCCAGATATACCCCTCGGCAATCTCCCCGAAAGCAGGGTGATACGGCCCTTTGATAACACTTCCACCCTTTAAATCTTCACTCTCGTGAAGACCAATGCGGAGAATTTTTATATTCTTTTCCCGAAATAACTCAATTACCTTTGATGCAACCTCCGCTGCTTTTTCGAGAGTGTATGGCTCATAATCCATTGTTTCAAGAGCCGTCCCCGAAAGGACGAGGGTGGGGTAAATTCTTGTTGAGTCTGGATTTAAAGAAATTATATCCTTGGCAGTTTTTATATCCTTTTCCTCATTCGAGCCATTCATTCCAAGCATCATTTGAAGTCCTAAGGAAAAACCCTTTTCCTTTATCATTTTTGAGGCTCTGGCAGTATCGGAAAAGGTATGCCCTCTGCGGTTTATTTTAAGAACCTCATCGTCAGAGCTTTGAGCACCAAGCTCAATTTCCAAAACATTATACCTTTTCAGTAAATCCAAAATTTCATCCGTTATATAATCAGGGCGGGTAGAAAGCCTTATGCCTTCTATTCTGTCGGCAAATTTATTTGCAGCCTTTAAAAACTCCTCTTGAAGTTTTATATCAAGTCCCGTAAAACTTCCCCCAAAAAAGGCAACCTCAATTACAGAGTTTTCCTCTGTTGTCTTTAAATATTTTTCAATCATTTCCTCTGCAATCTTAGGCGTTATTTCTGAGTCCTTGCCCGTTATCTTTTTCTGGTTGCAAAAGGCACAGTCGTTGGGGCATCCTAAATGAGGAATGAAAATCGGCAAATTATATTTTCTTATTTTCTTCATTTTTCTGTTGCCCTCTTAAGAGCTTCTTTTGCGGCGAGCTGTTCAGCCTCTTTCATACTTTTGCCCGTTCCCTCGCCCATAACCTTTCCGTCAACCATAACGGCAACTGAAAATATGGGGCTGTGGTCAGGACCCTTTCTTTCCTTAAGCTCATAGGATACCATCCCACGCCGTTTTTCTTTTTTCTGGTAATAGCTTTGAAGCTCCGATTTGTAATTTGTCAAATCGTCTGTTTTTATATTCTCAAAGTCGCCCTCAAAAATTTTCAAAACCCACTCTCTTGCCACATCTGTTCCGCCATCTAAAAAAATAGCACCAAGAAGAGCCTCAAAGGTATCACATAGAATTGACGCCTTATTTTGCCCGTCACTTTTTGACTCACTTTTGCCAAAAACAATCTTATTTTGAAGTCCAAGCTCTTTAGCCTTCTGAGATAAAGACTTTTCACAAACTAAAGCTGCCCTCATCTGGGTAAGCTCCCCCTCGTCTGCTTTTGGATAGGTTTCATAAAGTTTTTCTGCAACCACAAAGGATAAAACACTATCCCCTAAAAACTCAAGACGTTGATTACTCTCTGTATTATTTTCGTTAGCGTATGAAATATGAGTAAAAGCACACTTTAAAAGACTTTTATCTTTAAATTCATAACCTATTTCCATTTCTTTCTCCTTAAAAGAATGAGCGGACAATTCATTTGCCCGCTCTACTGCTTTTTAAAATTAAACTCTTTCCTTTATGTATTCAACAACATCTCCAATTGTTGAAATCTTGCCGGCTTCATCATCGCTGATTTCAATTTTGAATTCATCCTCAAGTGCCATCATAAGTTCTACGACGTCTAAAGAGTCAGCCTCAAGGTCATCATTGAAAGATGATTCCATTGTAATATCACTTTCATCAATGCCGAGCTGTTCCGCAACAACAGCCTTAACTGTTTCAAAAATATCCATTAAAATAATCCTCCTTTAAAGTAAAGACTTTGTTATTTCTCGTATACAATACCATATTTTTTATATTAAGTCAAGATTTTTTTATTTAAAATTTAAAAGCCCCCAATTTTTCTTTAAATAATCAAAGCCCGAAATCAAAGTCAAAGCCACCATAATAGCTACCAATATAGCCATTATAATGCCGGGAATTGCAATTTCAAAGCCCTTTAAAATAAGGTCAACCATAATTAAAATTATGACACCAAGCTGTGCAACGGTTTTAGCTTTTCCCCACATACTTGCCGCAATAACTGTGTTATCAGTTAAGGCAATCATTCTTATTCCTGTCACGATAAGCTCACGAGCAATAATCACAATAACTGCCCAACCGGGAAGATATGAAACATTTACCTCAACAAAGCAAATTAGTGCTGAAATTGTGAGTAGCTTATCTGCAAGAGGGTCAGCTAATTTTCCAAAGCTCGTTACCTGATTATTTTTTCTTGCTAAATGTCCGTCAAGCTGGTCAGTAATAGCTGCAACAACAAAAACCAAAAGCGCCCATATCATATTGTTAGGGATTGACGCCATTTCAAACAAAATAACAAAAATCGGAATAAGCATAATTCTTAGCATTGTAAGTTTATTTGGTAAATTCATAGTGTTTGCCCTCTCTTTTAATTTTTATATTCTGTTCCGAACAGGTCAAAAGCCATTGCCTGCTCAATTTTTACTTTGACCATTTCCCCCTCGGGAATTCTTCTTTCTGCCTTAAAAAAGACTTTGCCGTCAATCTCAACACTGTCGGCGTAGGTTCTTCCGAAGTGGCTTTTAATAATCCCATCAAAGCCCTCAACCAAAACAGTCTGGACTGTCCCGATTTTTTCTTCGGAAAGCTCCTCGGAAATCCCTTCCTGAAGCAGCATTATTTCATCTTGCCTATCCATCTTTTTATCATTTTCTATCTGCCCTGAAAGTCGTGCTGCCGGAGTTCCCTCCTCCTGAGAATAAGCAAAAACCCCAAGACGGTCAAATCTTGTCTTTTCAACAAAGTCGTAAAGCTCGTTAAACTCTTCCTCGGTTTCCGAGGGAAATCCCGCAATCAGCGAAGTCCTTATTGTAACATCAGGAATTTTCTCCCTTAGCTTTTTTATCATTCCCTCAATTTGAGCTTTATTGGTTCGTCTTCCCATAAGCTTTAATATTCTGTCATTTGCGTGTTGGATTGGAATATCCATATATTTTACGATTTTTTCTTCATTTGCAATAACCTCAATAAGCTCATCTGTCACAAGCTCAGGGTAGCAGTAGTGAAGCCTTATCCATAAAAGCCCCTCAATTTTGCAAAGCTCTTTTAAAAGAGCGGGGAGCTTATATTCCTTATATAAATCAATTCCATATCTCGTTGTGTCCTGGGCGATAACAATAATCTCTTTTACTCCGCCACTAACAAGACCTTTTGCTTCCGCCACAATGTCCTCAATTTTTCGGCTTCTGTATTTCCCTCTTATGTACGGAATTGCACAATATGTACATCGATTGTCGCACCCCTCGGCAATTTTAAGATATGCCGTGTATTTTGGAGTTGATAAGCTTCTGGGAACTCCTTCGCAGAGAATCTCTTCTCCATCGCAACGGCAAATTCCTCTATTTTCTTCAGCCTCACGGATAACCTCTACGATATTATGGAAATCATTTGTTCCGACAACTGCATCAACCTCGGGAATTTCGGATAAAACCTCGTCCTTATAACGCTGTGCCATACACCCCGTCACAATGAGTATTCTGTCTGGATTTTCTTTTTTATATGAGGCAAGTTCAAAGATACATTCAATAGACTCCTGCTTTGCCGATTCAATAAAGGCACAGGTGTTAACTATCATTATATCTCCGTCTTCTTCGTCAAGCACGACCTCATAGCCCGCCTCTTCCAAAAGCCCCGTCATCTGCTCTGCATCAACAAGGTTTTTGCTGCAGCCAAGGCTTACCAATGAAACCTTTTTCAATTAAAAGTCACTCCAATCAAATTCGTCAAAACATCTTCTTATTTCGCTATAGCTATACCCTCTCCGAAGAAGCTGTGCCTTGATTTTTTCAAGAGTTTTCCTGTCGGAAATTTTTTCTTCCCCATAGTGAGCTTTTATAAAAGAAACCAAAGAATTATAGCAGTCCTCTTCAAAATCCTTTGAAACGGAGTCAATAATCCTTTTATCAACGCCCTTTTTTATAAGCTCATCGCGAAGTCTATAAAGCCCTTTGCATTTAATGTTTATGCCGTCTGAAATATACATATAGGTATAATTTCTGTCATCAACAAGCCCTGCCTTTGTAAATTCTGCCAAAACCTCAGTGGCAACTTCCTCGTAGCCCTTTTCAGAGAGCTTTTTATAAAGTTCTTCTTCTGTAAGGTTCTTTTTCCCGAGGCAATACGCCCCGTAATTTTTTGCCCTTATAATCATTTCTTCTTAGGCTTTGGAACAGGATTTATTCCTCTTTCTTCCCCTGTGTTTTCAGAAAGTCCAAGACCTGCCATTTCCCTAACTTTAGCCTCAACCTCATCGCAAAGCTCAGGATTATCGACTAAAATTGTCTTAACAGCCTCTCTTCCCTGACCGAGCTTGTCCCCGTTATAGGAGAACCAGGAGCCTGATTTTTGGATAATATCAAGCTCTACTGCCATATCCAAAACATTTCCCTCTTTGGAAATACCCTGGCCATAGATAATATCAAATTCTGCTTCTTTAAACGGGGGAGCAACCTTATTTTTAACAACCTTAACCTTTGTGCGGTTGCCAATCATACTCCCGTCGCCCTTAATGGTTTCAACCCTGCGAACATCCATTCTCACGGACGCATAATATTTAAGAGCACGTCCTCCTGCAGTTGTTTCAGGGTTACCGAACATAACTCCAACCTTTTCACGAAGCTGATTTATAAAAATTGCAGTTGTGTTGGACTTGCTTATAATTCCCGCAAGTTTACGAAGTGCCTGTGACATAAGTCTTGCCTGAAGACCAACGTGTGCATCTCCCATAAGCCCCTCAATTTCCTGTTTTGGAACGAGGGCTGCAACAGAGTCAATAACTATAACATCAATTGCACCGCTTCTGACAAGCTGCTCTGTAATTTCAAGTGCCTGCTCACCCGTATCAGGCTGAGCTACGATAAGGTCATCAATATTAACCCCAAGAGCCTCTGCGTAAACAGGGTCTAAAGCGTGCTCTGCATCAATAAAAGCCGCCTCGCCGCCGAGCTTTTGAGCCTCTGCAGCAATATGAAGTGCAACTGTTGTTTTACCTGAAGATTCAGGACCGTAAATTTCGATAATTCTTCCTCTCGGAACACCGCCTATACCAAGGGCAGCATCAAGAGCAATTGAACCTGTCGGGATTGCATCAATCTTAACCGCAGGCTTTTCGCCAAGACGCATAACCGCGCCTGTTCCAAACTGTTTTTCTATCTGACCAAAGACATTTTCAAGTGCCTTTTTCTTTTCATCGTTCATTTTATTTCCCCACCTTTCAACTTTAATAATATCTTAATTTTCGACCTCTGTCAACATTTTTTTATATAGTCAAGAGCTATGCTTTTTGCCTTTTCAACAGCCTTAGCTCTGACCTCGTCGCGACTGCCTTTAAAATTGCATTTATAGGCAGTTTCTCCGCCCTCAAAGGCTATGGAAATATACACAAGTCCAACGGGTTTTTCTTCGCTTCCTCCTGTGGGGCCTGCAATTCCCGTTATGCCGATTCCAATGTCTGCTTTAAAAGCCTCTCTTACCCCTTTTGCCATTTTTAGAGCTGTTTGATAAGAAACCGCTCCAAACTCATCTAAGATTTCTTTTTCTACTCCCAAAAGCTTTTCCTTTTGCTCGTTGGAATAGGTAACAAAGCTTCCGTCAAAGACTGCTGATGAGCCTGAAACCGCTGTTATTCCCGCCGAGAAAAGCCCGCCCGTACAGCTTTCCGCCGAGGTAATTTTAAGATTTTTTTCAAGAAGAATTTTAACAAGCTCTTCCATTTTTACTCCCCAACCTTTATAACTTCCTCATTTTCAACTGCTGTCTTTAACATTTCCTCAAAATTTTCAAAAAGCTTTTCTGCCTGGGTAAGCTCCTCTATTGTGGGCTTTGTTTTAGGGTGCTTTGGAACGAAAATTGTGCAACAGTCCTCAAAGGGCAGAATTGATGTTTCATATGTTCCTATCTCTTTTGAAATTCTGACAATTTCCTCTTTATCCATTCCGATAAGCGGTCTAAAAACAGGAAGAGTTACAACACTGTTTGTTGCATTTAAGCTTTCCATCGTCTGAGACGCAACCTGACCGATACTTTCCCCTGTAATTAAAGCTTGTCCACCTGTTTTTTCTGCAACCATCTGGGCAATTCGCATCATCATACGACGCATTATAACAGTTAAAAGTACTTTCGGGCATTTATCAATTATTTCAAGCTGAATATCCGTAAAGGGAATAATATGAACTCTCATATTCCCGCAATATTCTGTCATAATTTTTGCAAGGTCAATTACCTTTTGCTTTGCCCTGTCGCTTGTATAGGGGTGGCTATGAAAATGCACTGCCTCAAGCTTAACCCCACGCTTTGCAATCATATACCCTGCAACGGGACTATCAATTCCGCCCGAGAGCAGAATTGTGGCTTTTCCGTTTGTGCCAACGGGCATTCCCCCTGCACCTTTGATTTTTTTGGTATAAACAAAGGCATCTTTTCGGATTTCAACCATAACCACAATGTCAGGGTTATGCACGTCCACCTTTAAATTAGGGAAGTGGGATAAAATTCTTCCGCCCATTTCGGCAGATAGTGCAGGCGAATTAAGAGGAAAGCTTTTATCCTCTCTCTTCGCCTCAACCTTAAATGTTTTTCCCGTAAGGTCCTCTTCCTTAAGGCACTCAATTGCCGTCTTTTCAATATCATCAAGTGTCTTTGCACACCTTATTGCAGGGCAGATATTTGCAATACCGAAAACCTTTTTAAGTGATGATAGGGTTTCCTCTGCATCAATATCACTGCCACCCTCAACATAGATGGTGGACTGAGATGCAAAAACATTAAAGCTACCGATTTTTCTAAGGCGTGATTTAATATTATTAAGTAGCCTTTTTTCAAAAATCGGCTTATTTAAGCCCTTTAGGGCAAGTTCTCCGTATTTTAAAAGAAATAAATCTGCTTTCATTTGTCCCTTTCCTCTCTAATTTCTATTTTCGCATAAGCATTCTGTTTCTGCTTACTATTTTGCTTAGGCAATCAACTGTGTAATCAATTTCCTCCGCCGTTGTAAATTCAGATAAACTAAATCTTAGTGTCCCGTCAATTAGATTTCTGTCAACCCCCATTGAAGAGAGGACATAGCTCGGGCCTTTTTTATGACTTGAACAAGCCGAGCCTGATGAAACATAAATTCCGTCAATCTCCAAAGAGTGAAGCAGTACCTCTGACTTTGTCCCCTTAAATGAAACATTTAAAATGTGGGGGGCACTCTCTTTTGGCGTATTAATCTTAATATCGGGGATTTTCGTTTCTATGCCATTTTTAAGCCGCATCTTAAGGCTTCTCATCTTCTCTTCTTTTTCCAAAATATTTTTATGGGATAGGGCCACTGCAATTCCAAAGCCATAAATTCCGTGAACATTTTCTGTTCCCGGTCTTAAATTTCCTTGCTGCCCGCCCCCAAAAACTATCGGGGCAATTTTGGTTTTATTTTTAATATATAAAGCACCAACGCCCTTTGGACCGTGAATTTTATGAGAGCTTAAGCTTATTAAATCCGCCCCTGTTTTTGATGCGGTAAATGGGAATTTACCATAAGCCTGAACTGCGTCAATATGAAAAATCCCTTTTGGGTTTTTGTTTTTATAAATCCTGTTCATCTCCGAAACAGGCATAAGTGCTCCCGTTTCGTTATTGACAAACATCGCCGTAACCAAAACTGTGTCAGGTCGGACCAGCTTTGAAAAGGCATCAATATCTACAATACCGTCTTTTTTAACAGGGATTTTTTCGATTTTATATCCACGCTCAGAGAGGTATTCAAGGGTGGAAAGAACAGCCGGGTGTTCAACGGCAGTTGTTAAAATATGATTACCTCGATTTGCTTTTATAACTCCTCTGATTGCAAAATTATCTGCCTCAGTTCCGCCTGAGGTGAAGAAAATCTCATTGGGGCTTACCCTAAGAGATTCGCTTATTTGTTCCTTTGCATATCTTATAAGCTTTTCCGCCTCAATCCCTTTTCTGTGAAGAGATGAAGGATTTCCGTAACTTTCTCGCATCGAAGTGCTCATTTTTTCTACGCACTCATCATACATTTTTGTTGTTGAGCTGTTGTCAAGATATACCTCCATGGGTTTTTGCCTCCTTTCTTTCCCGAAAGTGAGCGGGAAAATTCAGTCCACAATTTATTATATGCCAATTTTTTCACCTTTGCCACAAAATGTGACATTTCTCTCATTCAGTTTAAAAGGGAAGTTAAAAAACTCCCCTCCTTTTGCATTTTTTATATAGCCTCGTTTTTGCGTCTTATAACCTTAATCGGAATTTTCACTCCCGAAAACGGCTCAATCCCCTTTCCTCGCTGAACTTCACCTATTGACTCTGAAGCTGTCCTCTCTCTATAGCCAAGCTTTGTTTCAATATCAGCAAGTTCTCTTTCAAAAAGCTGGATTGATTCTAAAGAGTTTCGCCTAAGCTCTGTTACTTCGTTCCTTAAATGCTCAATCCTTCTTGTTTCGCTTTCGTACATATTGCGAAGAGCACGGCGTTTAAGCTCAATCTCACGATTAGCCTCAGCCTTTTTATCCTCAATTTCTTTCTCCGCTGTTTTCTTCATTTCAAGGATTTCACTTTTCGCTTCTTCCATTATCTTATCCGCGTCAAGATGTGCTCTTTCAAGAACGGAAACAATAATTTCCCTTTTACTTTGAAGTTCATTATATTTTTCGCAAATAGCCTCTTTTTCTGCATTTATTTTTGCAATCTCAATATCCTTTTCCTTAGAGTCTTCCGCATATTTCTCGTCAAGCCCTCTTATATAGTCATAAACATCTGCTTTTTTATATCCAAAAAGTCTTCTTCTGAATTTCTGCCCAGCCATTTAAGACACCTCCGGCATTTTTACATTATTACTATATAATTTTACAATATTTTTTAAAAATAGTCAATATATAATTGAATTTTTCGTTTCCTTGTTGTATAATGTTTTTATAAGTTTTTAAAAAGGGGTTTTCTTATGCTGAAAAAATCTTTAATTGAGTTTATTTTTACTGCCGGCTCGATTGAGCGGTGGAACGACCATATTCACCCCTCAAAGGGCTTTACGGAGCTTGACAAACAGGCTCATAAAATGATTTATGCATACATTTTATCAGGGCTTTCTGATGATACCGACAGGCTTCTTCTTGCCGAAGGGTGTATATTTGAATTTTTGCATCGTCTTGTTTTAACCGATATAAAGCCTCCCGTATTTCACCGTCTTATGGCAGAGAAAGGGGAGCAGATAAACGCCTGGGTGCTTTCCACTCTAAAAGAGGATTTAGAGGAAATTCCCGGTGGCTTTTATGAGCGATTTTGCCGTTACTATGAGGATAAAGACTACTGCAAAAATGAGAAAAAGCTCTTAGAAAGTGCTCACTATCTTGCAACAAAATGGGAGTTTGACATAATTTATGTCCGCAACTCCACTTGTTATGGAATTGATAAAACTCACAGAGAAATTGAGCTTAAGCTTGACAGCTTTCGTGACCTTCCTTATTTCAGGGAATTTGTTCACAACGAAAACCTCAAAAGCTTTGCAAATCTTTTAGGTCAGCTCCGTTTCCAGCAGAGATGGTCAAAAACTCCAAGACTTCCATCAACCTCTGTTATGGGGCATATGCTAATCGTTGCAGTTTTATCCTACCTTTGCACTTGTGAAATAAACCCCTCTAAAACAAGGCTTATAAACAACTTTTTCGGAGGGCTTTTCCACGATGTCCCTGAGGTTTTAACCCGCGATATCGTGTCTCCTGTTAAAAAGTCGGTTGAGGGACTTGACGAGCTTATAAAGGAAATTGAAGAAATTCAGATGCAGGAAACCATTTATCCTCTTATCCCCAAAAAATGGCAGGAGGAGCTTGAATATTATACCAAAGACGAATTTTCCACTAAAATCATAAAAGACGGAAAAATAACTCACCTTACTACTGAAAAAGTAAATGAGAGCTACAACGATGATAAATATAATCCCATTGACGGACAGATTATAAGGCATTGTGACATTTTCGGGGCATACATAGAAACCTACTTTTCCCATATGACAGGGGTAACCTCCCCTATTCTCCAACTTGCAAATAAAGACACTTATAAGGATTATAAAAATTCCTCTTTAGGTGGAATTGATTTTGGGAAGTTGTTTGGATACTTTAAAATATAAAATAAAACTCCTAAGAAAATTCTTAGGAGTTTATTTTTTAAAAGAAGTAGTCGGCATCTGCTGCCCATCCGCCATTTTCAAACTGAACAAGTCGAATTTTCGATTCCCTCTCTTCATTCTTATCTATAACCTTAAACTTAACAGTAATGGCATCAATAATTTTAATCCCACAACTCAAATAAGCCTCTTTAATCTCCGTCCTTTGAGGAAATATCTTTATTTGCGTTATTTCCACTTGATGCGCATTTCTTTGCCAGGCCTCCTTCAAATCATAAATTTCGCTTTCATCAAAGGTTTTTTGAACTCTCTCTTGGGCAATTTCTTTAGCATCTTCATAGCTTACCCCGTTTACTTCAGCAAGAAAATTAATAAGCTTACTGGAAAAAGAATTCACCATAGCTCTTGCATCATTTGTCATAATAAGATCTACATATTCATTAATATTAGCATAAATTTTTTCCATTTCATCTGCATAAGCCTCAGCCTTATCACCATTATTGTTTTGAAATTGCCCATATTCTTTATCAAGCTTATCAAAATCCATATGCCCTGTTTCAGTAATCGTATTATCTCTGCAACCGCACAGAAGCACTAATAAAGCTACTATAACTAAGCATAACCTTTTCATATTCTATCTCACACTCCATAAATGATAAAATATCTGCCACTAAAATTACTAATTTTTATCCTATTTGAAAAATCTTTTAAGCACCTCTACTGAATTTTTTGCTGCCATAACCATAAACGATGGATAATCCATAGATGCCTCACCGTTTGCACTATCAGAAATTGCTCTTAAAACACAAAAATCAACTCCGTTTACATAGCAAACGTGGCCAATGCTGCCACCCTCCATTTCGCAGGCAATTGCGGAAAAATTCTCCTTTATTCTATCCTTTTGCTCCGCACTTGCAATAAACTGGTCACCTGATGCAATAACACCCTGCTTAACTTTTATGTTAAGCTCCTTTGCACACTCTGTAAACTTTTCCGTAAGTTCTTTTGCGCAAGGAATTTTTACAATATTTATTCCTGACAAAAGACCAACGGGGTCACCTAAGGGAGAGGTGTCCATATCGTGCTGAACAACTGCCGTTGCAATTGCAATATCGCCAATTCCCAGTCCGTCACAAAGTGTTCCGCCTACGCCAACATTTATAATAGCATCTACGCCATATTGAAGTATCATTGTCTGTGCACAAATTGCCGCAAAAACCTTGCCAATCCCGCACTGTGCAACCACTACCTCACTGCCTTCAATTGTTCCCGAAACATATTCAATATTGCTTATTGTTTCAACTTTTTTGTTTTCAACTATTTTTTTAATGCCGTCAACCTCGACTTGCATAGCCCCTATAATTCCAATCATTTCTCAAGCTCCCTACTATCTAAAACTATTGTAAACGGCCCATCATTTAAAAGGCTGACCTTCATATCCTCCCCAAAAATTCCGGTTTGGGTTTTTGAAAACCGCTCTTTGCATAAAGAAATTGCATATTCATAAAGTTCTTCAGCCACGCTCGGCGGTGCCGCCTCTATAAAGCTTGGTCGGTTTCCTTTTCGGCAGTTTGCATATAGAGTAAACTGGGAAATAAGCAAAACCTCCGCATTAACATCAGCTGAGCTTAAATTCGTCTTCCCCTCACTGTCCTCAAAAATACGCATTTTATATATTTTATCAAACAGCTTGTCTGCCGTCTCTTTAGTGTCACCCTCACCCACTCCTAAAAGGAGCAAAAGTCCATTCCCGATTTCACCAACGGTCTCTTTGCCTACTGCAACAGATGCCTCTTTAACTCTTTGAATAACAACCTTCATAAAAATCTCCTAAAAAAATCAAGTGTAACAATTACACTTGATTTTATCATATTTTATTGTTTTCGTCAATGTTTTGTTGTATTTTATCCATTAATCTCCGCATATGAATCCATTAGGATTTTGCAGGAGGCTTTAAACTTTTCCTTTTCCTCGTCCGTCATATCAATTTCAAGTATCTCCCTTATTCCGCTCCTGCCTATAATACAGGGCACTCCCACATAAACTCCGTTTTGCCCATACTCCCCTGACAAAAGAGCAGAAACTGTGAGCACACTGTTCTCGTTTCCTAAAATTGCCTTTGTTAATCGCACCATTGACATACCAATCCCGTAATAGGTAGCATTTTTTGCCTTAATAATTGTATACGCCGAATTTTTAACCTGCTCACTTATTTTCTCTAAATCCTCAATGTGAAAATCATTGTCTTTATTGCAAATATCTATAACTCTTTTTGTTGCAAGGAATGCCTGAGACCAGGGCACAAATTCACTGTCACCGTGTTCTCCCATAACATATCCGTGGATATTCCTTGAGTCAACTGAAAAATAGTCCCCCACCATATAGCGAAGCCTTGCAGTATCTAGAATTGTCCCCGTGCCAATTACTCGTTTTGAGTTAAAGCCTGAGCACTCCTGAACAACCCTTGTCATAATATCCACAGGATTTGTGGCAACCACAATGATCCCCATAAAGCCCGATTCCATAATACTTCTGGTCACGCTTTTTAAAACCTCTGCATTCCTCTGAAGAAGGTCAAGACGGGTTTCCCCTTTCTTTTGTGCAACCCCTGCCGAGATAACAACAATATCTGCGTCGCGACACTCCTCATATCCTCCGGCAATTATCCGCATATTGCTTTGTGCAAAGGGTATTCCGTGGTTTAAGTCCATAGCCTCTCCCTTGGCTCTTTCCCTGTTTAAATCTATTAAAACAAGCTCATCGCAGGCTCCTTGATTCAGCATTGCATAGGCATAGCTCATACCCACCATTCCTGTTCCAACAATGGCAACCTTCCGTCTGTCAAGATAAGAATAAATACTCAAAAAATTCCCTCCTTTTTTATTTATATTATGTGTATTTAAAGAAATTTTATTATTTTTAAAAAAAATAGTGCAATTTCGGCAAATTTATGTTATACTTATTGTGTATAATTGTTTTTAAGTCGGAAATGCGAAAGGACTGTGGTTATGGTAAATATTATTGAGGTCTTAAAAGCTGTTGTCTTTGGCGTTGTTCAGGGAATAACCGAGTGGCTTCCCATAAGCAGCACAGGGCATCTTATTCTTTTAAATCAATTCTTAAATTTAAGTCTTAGTGAAGAATTTCTTAATATGTTCAAAGTGGTTATTCAGTTTGGCTCAATACTTGCGGTTGTTGTTCTTTATTTTCATAAGCTCAACCCCATATCCCCTCAAAAAACCGCAAAAGAAAAAAAAGACACTCTAAATCTTTGGCTTAAGGTTATAGTGGGAGTTATTCCCGCCGCAGTTGTTGGTTTTTTGTTTGAAGATATAATTGACGGCTATCTTTCAACTCCTTATATTATAGCTTTAGCGCTTATTATTTACGGCATCGCCTTTATTATTATAGAAAATAAAAACAAGGCTCCGAAAATCGAAAGTCTTGATAATCTTACATATAAAACAGCGTTTTTAATCGGCTGTTTTCAGGTTTTGGCACTAATCCCCGGAACTTCCCGCTCCGGTTCAACTATTTTGGGTGCGGTTTTAATCGGGGCAAGTCGTGGCGTTGCATCTGAGTTTTCTTTCTTCCTTGCCATTCCCGTTATGCTGGGGGCAAGTGCCCTTAAAATGCTGGGGTTTGGACTTATTCTTAGTCCAACCGAATGGGCAGTTTTATTAACAGGCACAATTGTTTCTTTCTTGGTTTCTGTTGTTGCAATAAAATTTTTAATGAATTATATAAGAAATCACGATTTTAAAGCTTTCGGATATTACAGAATAATTCTCGGCGTAATTGTTTTATTATACTTTTTATTTAAGTAAGAGGGATTAAAATGGCTAACAAAAAACGAAAAATTACAAGAAAAGCACAACCGAAGAAAACTCCCAAAAAGGTTTATCAGAACGAGATAAAGGGCGTTATCTTTATCGCCATAGGTCTTTTTATAGGGCTTACCTTTCTTTTTGACACTATGGGGATTGTGGGCGAGTTTCTCCGTATGAGTTTAAGCGGACTTTTAGGTAATGCCGCCGCTATTTCTTCTTTATTCATAATATGGATAGGAATAAACCTGATTATTGATAAACGGGAAAAATCACAAAGCCATAAGCTTTGGCTTTTCATAGCACTTACTCTTTTTACAGCAGTTCTTTGTGCTTTAATCGATGACCAGACCACGATTTCAAGCTTTGATGTTTCAAAGCTGTTTAGAAGTGGAAATAATGGCATCGGCGGAGGTCTTTTAGGTGGCGGAATTTGTGTTCTCCTTTGCAGTCTTATCGGGAAAATCGGCCTTTGGATTTTCTCCGTTTCAGGGCTTTTGGTTCTCACTCTGATTTTAACGGGAGTATCTCTCGGGAAAATATGCCGCAGCCTCGGTCTGTTTGTTTCAAAGAAATCCAAGGAGGCTTCAAAACTTGCAAAAGAACATCACGAAAGAAGAAAGCTTGAAAAAGAAATAGAAAAAACTCAGCGTGAGGCGGAAAGAGAAGCACAAAAAGAAAAAGAAAACCTTGTTCCGCTCCCGCAGAATATCTTTGTTGCAGATGAGGATTTAGTAAGAAATAAAAAAGACGAAGAAAACATTTCGTCGGGCACCTTCGTTTTAACTGAGGATAAATTCCCTCAACTTGCTGAGTATGACGAAGATGGCGAAGAGCCTACTTTAAGAGAAGACGCTCCATTTCATCCAAAGGATGTTAAAACAGGGGTTATAACACCATTAAAGTCCGAAACTCGTGCAGGGGTTTTAACTCC
Source organism: Clostridia bacterium (assembly GCA_045648565.1). GTDB lineage: Bacteria > Bacillota > Clostridia > Monoglobales > Monoglobaceae > SIG454. The sequence continues at coordinate 24,942 of JAZROF010000042.1, forward strand.
TCTTCCTGATGAAAACGGTAATTTCAAAGAGGATGATGGTGAATTTGAGCCACCAAGTCTTGAGAGTATGAAAGAACGCCTTGACGGTGCAACCCAAGAGGCAATTGACAGAGGGGTTCCTTTGGACCGTGCAGTTGAAGCAGGTCAAAGACTTCAAAAGGGTGAAATAATTGAGGCTACAGAAAAAATTGGCAGTCTTGTTACAAAATCCATTGAAGAAAACAGAATTATAGATTACAAAATGCCTCCTCTTTCACTTTTAGATAGAAATGCACCAAAGTCCCAAAACAAGACAATGGTTAAAAACGAGCTTGAGGATAAGGCAAACAGACTCCTTGAAACACTTGCAAGTTTCCACGTTGATGCAAAGATTTTAAATATAACTCAAGGCCCGTCAGTTACACGCTTTGAGCTTCAGCCGGGGCTTGGCATTAAGGTTTCAAAAATCACAAATCTTGCAAACGATATTGCTTTAAGCCTTGCCGCAACAGGAGTTAGAATTGAAGCTCCAATCCCGGGAAAGAGTGCAGTTGGCATTGAAATTCCAAACGAGAGTCCTGCTCCCGTGCATCTTCGTGAGGTCCTTGACACAGAGGCATTCAGAAACTTTAAATCAAAAACTGCCTTTGCGTTAGGTAAAGACATAAGCGGTGCAACTGTTATAGCGGATATTGCACAATTTCCTCATATTTTAATTGCAGGGGCAACAGGCTCGGGAAAAAGTGTTTGTATTAACTCCCTTATTGCAAGTATTTTATATAAAGCCCGTCCTGATGAGGTTAAGCTTATTATGGTTGACCCGAAAATGGTTGAGCTTGGAGTTTACAACGGCATACCTCATCTTTTAATCCCCGTTGTAACAAATCCAAAACACGCCGCAGGGGCACTTAATTGGGCAGTTGCGGAAATGAAACGCCGATATACTGAGCTTAAAAACAACAAGGTTAGAAATATAAGTGGATACAACAAGCTTATGGAGGATAACGGAACTCCTGAGCAAAAAATGCCTGAAATCGTTATTATTATCGACGAGCTTGCAGACCTTATGACCGCTGCAAGAAGTGAGGTTGAAACCTCCATTAACTCACTCGCAGCTCTTGCCCGTGCAGCAGGAATGTATCTGGTTATTGCCACTCAAAGACCATCTGTTGATGTTATAACAGGCGTTATTAAGGCAAACATTCCATCAAGAATCGCCTTCGCCGTTTCTTCTCAAACGGACAGCCGAACAATAATTGATACTGCCGGGGCGGACAAGCTCTTAGGAAAGGGTGATATGCTCTATTTCCCACGCGGTGCGTCAAAGCCAACCCGTATTCAGGGAAACTTTCTCTCTGACCGTGAAATTGAAAGTATTATTGAATTTATTAAAAATCAGTATGAGGCTCAGTATGATGAGTCAATCATCGAACAAATTGAACGTGAGCCTGAGGGAAATTCTCATCAGGATGACTCAATGCCCATAAGCGATGAACGCGATGATTTATTTATTAAAGCTGTTGAGATGGTTATAGACTCAGGACAAGCCTCCGTGGCAATGTTTCAAAGAAAGTTTAAAATAGGCTATCAAAGAGCTGCACGGCTTGTTGACAGAATGGAAGAATTGAATATCATTGGCCCTTATGAGGGAACAAAGCCAAGGCAAGTTTTAATGACAAAACAAGAGTTTAATGAAATGCTTTTAAATTCCGAAGAATAAAAGCCTAATATATAGGGTAAACTCTTAAAAACCTTTGATTTTACGCCATTTTCTTTGTTATAACCAACAATTGCCATCAGCTTATTTTGTACATTTTCAACAATCTTAAAAAAAATGCACAAAAACTATGGAAATTTAGCTGAAAATGGTGTAAAATAAGCTTAATTGTTGAAGAATACAATTAATTTAAAAATAAAGGAGATCTTTACAATGAACAAACAAGACTTGATTTCAGCTATCGCTGAAAACGCTGGACTTTCTAAGAAGGACGCAGAAGCTGCTCTTAAGGCTTTCATGGGCGCTGTTGAAGGTGCACTTGTTAAGGGCGACAAGGTTCAATTAGTTGGCTTCGGTACATTCGAAGTTAGAGAAAGAGCTGCAAGAACAGGTAGAAATCCTCAGACAGGTGCTGAGATGAAGATTGCTGCTGCTAAGGTTCCTGCATTCAAAGCTGGTAGAGCACTTAAGGATAAGCTCAACTAATAAAAATCTTTGAGGACGCCGAGGCGTCCTCGTTTTTTATATCATTTTTTGACATTTAGATTATGAAGGAGAAATACTATGGCAAGTTTTTCATATAAACCATCAAGAGTTTGTTCAAGAGAAATTTTTTTTGATATAGAAGATAATATTGTTTCAAATGTTCGTTTTGTTATGGGCTGTAATGGGAATACCCAAGGAATTGGCTCATTGGTTGAGGGGATGCATATTGACGAGGTCATAAAACGCCTTGAAAACATTGATTGCGGCGGCAGAGGTACATCGTGTCCGGACCAGTTGGCAAAAGCCTTAAAACAGGCAAAAGAACAGCTTTAAACCTATTTAAACTAAAAATATAGCCCCAAAAGCGTATAGCTTTTGGGGCCATTTTTTAATGCATTTTAGCAACTTCATTATTTATAACTTCCGGTTCAATAAAGGTTGGAACCGCACTATGGAGAGCCTCTCTTATAGACTCCTTGTTATGGCTTTTAGCAGCACTTAAGAGTTTCTTTAAATGCTCCTCAATTTCTTCCATATCCACCTCTATTTGCTTACCTATAAAAATCTTACTGTGAACTGTAGATGTAAGACCTTCTGCATTCATCATAAGCTCCTCATAGAGCTTTTCACCCGGTCTTAAACCAATTTCTTTAATTTCAATATCAACATCAGGTCTGTAGCCTGAAAGCTTTATGATATTTCTTGCAAGATCGTAAATTTTTACGGGTTTTCCCATATCGAGAACGAAAATCTCTCCGCCCTTTGCGAAAGCCCCCGCCTGAATAACGAGCTGTGCCGCTTCAGGAATGGTCATAAAGAATCTTGTTATTTCCTTATGAGTTATCGTTACGGGGCCGCCCTTTGCAATCTGCCTTTTAAACAGAGGGATAACACTTCCGTTTGAATTAAGCACATTCCCGAAACGAACGGAAACAAATTCAGTCTTGCTGTTTTTCTGCATAGCCTGAACAATCATTTCACACATACGCTTACTTGCACCCATTATATTTGTTGGGTTAACTGCCTTATCGGTAGAAATCATAACAAACTTTTTCGAACCGAACTTATCTGCACATTTTGCTACATTGTATGTACCAAAAACATTATTTAAAATAGCCTCATTTGGACTGTCCTCCATTAAAGGCACGTGCTTGTGTGCCGCTGCATGGAATACAATATCAGGGCTATATTCCTCAAAAACAGACTCAAGTCTTTCCAAGTCACGAACAGAGCCAATAATGACTTTCGGTCGATTTTCGGGGTGTTTATCATTTAGTTCCATCTGGATGTCATAAGCATTATTTTCATATATATCAAATATAACCAGTTTCCCCGGATTGAATTTCATAATCTGCCTGCAAAGCTCAGATCCAATACTTCCGCCACCGCCTGTAATCATAACAGTTCTTCCTGTTATGTAGTCCGAAATTCCCGCAGTGTCAAGAACAATCTCATCTCTTTCCAGCATATCGTCAATCTCGATGTCACGCATTTGAAATTTTCCGTTTGTAATCATCTGGTCAACGCTGGGAAGTGTTTTTATTTTACAACTGGTTTGATTGCAAATCGCAATTACTTCTCTTCTTTGTTCCATAGTTGCTGACGACATAGCAATCAAAATTTCATCAACTCTGTATTTCTTGCAAATTTCAACAATGCTATTTCTGTCTCCCAGAACCCTATATCCTCCAATAGTGAGGCTTATTTTGGTTCTGTCATCATCAATAAGCCCTACAATGTCATAATTCAAATCTGCGTTTCTTCCAAGGTCGTGTATCAAAATAGAGGCTGATGCTCCTGCCCCAACAATTAAAAGTCTTTTCCCTTGCTCATTAGTTTTTGTTTTCATATACTTTAAATATTTATGAATAATATATACTAAAGCTCTTATGAAAATCAAATAACACGCCGACAAAAAGCTGTAGCAGACAGCGAATTTAACATGTCCGCTTACTAAGACCTGCATCGCAAATGTTTCATAAATCAAAAAAGTGAGCGTTGATATAAAAAATCCTATTATTGCTGTTTTCAAAAGCTGTACTCCATCACTTACAGAGCAATATTTCCACATTATTTTATAAATATTACAAAACCACTGGGAAGTAATCATAAACCCACACGAAGCTATGAATGGAATTGCAAAACGAAGCATTAGC
>JAZROF010000043.1:0-7466 GCA_045648565.1 Clostridia bacterium
AATCTCTCATCTCGTCTAATCTCAATATATCTAATCTCATCTAATCTGTTCTTTTATATAATATATCACACAATGCCTCTGTTTGTCAATAAAAACATACAATTTACTTGAAAGAGTTTAAAATTTATGTTAAAATAGTGAGGAAATGAGGGAATAAATATGTATGATTTAATATTATTTGACCTTGACGGGACGCTTACAATTCCCGAAGAGGGGATTACGAAAAGCGTTAAGTATGCCCTAGAGTTAAAGGGAATAATAGAGGACAATCAGGAGAAATTAAAACGCTTTATCGGGCCTCCGCTGGTTGATGGGTTTATGGAATTTTACGGTATGAACCGTGAAGATGCCCTCTCTTGTGTTGAAAAATACAGAGAGCGTTATAAAGAGGTGGGGCTTTTTGAAAATGAGCTTATTAAGGGAGTAGAAGAAATGCTCAAAACCCTTAAGATGAGCGGAAAAACTCTTGCTCTTGCCACATCAAAGCCTCTTCCGTTTGTTCTTAAAATAATTGAAAAGTTCGGCATTGCGGATTATTTTTCTTTTATTTCCGCAGCGGAATTTGACGGAACAAGAAACGATAAAGCCGATGTTATAAAGTATGCTTTAGAAAACCTTAAAGGGTTTAAAAATCCCGTAATGGTTGGGGATAGAAAGCACGACTCTATAGGGGCAAAGAAAAATAATATCCCTTGCATTGGAGTTTCCTTTGGCTATGCTGAGGAGGGAGAATTAGAGGAAAACGGAGCAATTAAAATTTGCGATACAATAGATGAGCTTACAAAATCTTTAAAAGAGTATTGATATTTATGGTTTAATATGATATAATAAAATGTAATTTTATGTTAAGGAGTTGGTTTTTGGTGGACCCGTTACCTCGAAGTAGCGAATTTGACCTACCTTTGAATTATTTAAGGCTTAGAGAAAACCGCATAATTTGGCAGCGTTGCTAAAGTGGGAATTATAACCTTAAGAAAAAACTTTGTATAATTCGGAGGATATTATGATTTTTAAACAGTTGCTACTGCAACTTATATTGATTTTACTTAATGCTTTTTTTGCAGCCACGGAAATTGCCGTCATTTCTCTAAATGAGAAAAAGGTTAAGGCAAGAGCTGAAGATGGCGATAAAAAGGCAATTAAAATGCTTAAAATGATAAACGAGCCAACGGCGTTTTTATCTACAATACAGGTTGGGATTACTCTTGCAGGGTTTTTAGGCTCAGCTTTTGCGGCGGATAACTTTGCAGGGCTTCTGGCTGATTTCCTTGCTAAAACCTTTGGGATTTCTGAGGCGAATATCGGCATAATTGAGCCGTTGTCAGTTGTTATAATAACCCTTATTTTGTCTTTCTTTACCCTTGTTTTAGGGGAGCTTGTGCCAAAGCGAATTGCTATGAGACATAAGGAAAAACTGGCTGAAGTGGTTTGCGGTTTTATAACGGGGCTGTCTTTTGTTTTAAGGCCAATTATCTGGTTCTTAACTGTTTCAACCAACGGCTGTTTAAGACTTTTCGGGATTGACCCTAAAGAAAAAGAAGAGGCGGTTTCCGAAGAGGATATTGTTATAATGCTTGATGCAGGGGCAGACGAGGGGACACTTGACCAGGACGATATTGAGTATATAAAAAATGTATTTAAGCTTGATAATCTTACTGCGGCGGATATTATGACGCCGAGAAAGGCCATAACCTTTATAGCAGATGATGCAACGGAAGAGGAAATTCTTGAGACTATTGAAAACGAGGGCTATTCAAGAATTCCTGTTTATAAGGACACAGCAGATGAGATTGTTGGTATTTTATATGCAAGAGATTATCTTTTGAAACATAGAAAAGAAGGCTTTAAGCTTGAGGATGCTATGGTTTTACCAAACTATGTTCCTGAAACAATCCATCTTGATGTTTTATTTAAGGATATGCAGACAAACCACAATCATATGGTTATCGTTGTTAATGAGTTTGGCGTTCCGTCAGGCGTTGTTACAATGGAAGATATAATCGAGGAGCTTGTGGGCGAGATTTGGGACGAGGGAGACGAAGAAATCGACAATATTGTTAAGGTAAGCGATAATTTATATACTGTTTTATCAACCACCTCAACTGAAGATTTTTATGAATTTTTTGAGCTTACTCCTGATGAGGAGTCTGAGGCAACAACCCTTAACGGTTGGCTTACAGAGCAAAGTGAAAACATTCCTGACGTGGGTTTCGTTTTCGAGTATGAAAATGTTATTATGACAGTAACAAAGGCAGATGATTTAATGACTAAAGAAATCTCAGTTGAGATTAAGGAAGAGGAAACTCAAGAAGAATAATAAAAAGGCAGAAACGATTTCGTTTCTGCCTTTTGAATTTTTAGTGTTATATAAGCTTTGTTCTCTTAAGAGCTTTAAAAACAGGGACAGTTATGATGCAATCAACGATGTGATGAAAAATTGTTATTCCGAAAACAGTTCCCCAAAGGAAAACCATTCCGCCTTTTGCACTAAGCTCGGCTGCTGGTGTGAAAGCATAAACTGCAATAACCTCGCCAAGAGCGTGAACAATAGACATAAGGCCTAAAGTCAGATACATATTTACTCCCTTTTTAAGCATCAAACAGCCAATAATAACAAAAATGATGTGACTTGCTGCACGGAGAGAAACAATCGGACCTAATGATACCAAAAAGGCAATGGTTGAGCCGATAACCGTGAACACAGCCATAATAGGGCTAATCAGCATAGCAAGAAGTGTCGGAACATGGGATGCGAATGTAACGCTGAATGGTTGTGGGAGAGGAAGCTTTGGGAAAGTAAGCGGGATTATAAAGGATAATGCCGTAAGCAAAGCTCCGAACACCAAAGTTTTTGTAGATATTTTTTTTGACATAAAGGAACACCTCTTTGGATAAATTTTAAATATATTGTCATTATTTTACACCTTTTAAAAATTTTTGTCAACCTTTTGAGAGGAGGCTTGAATATTTTTGGCGTATATGATAAAATATCATATATAAATTCTTACGAGGTGGCAGATATGACGAAAATTGGTGTTATTGACCTTGGCTCAAATTCCGTGAGAGTGAGCATTGCGGAAAAAGAAAGCGGAAAGGTTATTTATATAGGGAAAAGCCCTATAATGCTAAGCCAGGGAATGAATCGCGATATGCACCTTAAAGAAGAGCCGATAGAAAGGTGCATTACGGCTTTTTTAGAGCTTAAAGAGAAAATGATAAGCCTTGGGGTAACGAAAGTATATGCTTTTGCCACAGCAGCGGTTAGAAAAGCGAAAAACAGAGCCGAATTTTTAGCTCTCATAAAAGAAAAAACAGGGATTAAAATATCTGTTTTATCAGGTGAGGAGGAAGCGGAGCTTGATTTTTTAGGAGTATTAGAAAAAACGAAGATAAAAAACGCTCTAATCCTTGATACAGGTGGCGGAAGCACTGAGTTTATCGGTATTTTAAATGGAGAAATTGTTGGTGCAGAAAGTATTCAAATTGGCTCAAGAAGTATAAAAGAGTTGTTTTTTGCAGATGGCGAAACAGAGGAAAATAAAGAAAAGGCACAAAGAGAAATAGAAAGGATTACGGAATGTATTTTATGGCTTTCCTCCCTATCGGGTCTCCCTGTTATAGGAATAGGAGGCTCAAACAGGACGGTTGGCAGAATATACCTTGAAGATATAGGCCCTGACTCTCCAATTGATAAGCTTTCTTTAAACTATGCGGATGTTATGGAAATTATAGCAAGAATAGAAAACTCAAAACCAGAGGAAAGGCTAAAAATGAAAGGAATAACCACGGACCGTGCCGATATAATTTTAGGGGGAGTTTTGCCTCTTAAAACGGTTATGACAAGGCTGAAAAGCCCCACTCTTTACATAACTGATGCGGGGCTTCGTGACGGGATAATCAAAAAAATCCGTGAAAATCCGGACAAAATGGAAAAATATGCAACTGTTTTAGAATTTTAAACGGAATAAAAATAAATATAATAACAAAAAATAGTCACATATAATGTGGCTATTTTTTGTTAAGAGGAGATAATATGAAATACAAAAAAGAAATTTTGATTGGTATTGTTGCCGGAATTTTAAATGGACTTTTCGGAGCGGGAGGAGGGTGCATTGTTGTCCCTTGCCTTGAGAAGTTTTTGAATATTCCCCAAAAGAAAGCTCACGCAACAGCGGTGGGAGTTATCCTTATAATGTCCATTGTTTCGGCAGTTATTTATATAATAAGAGGGCAGTTTAATTTTTCTCTTTGGCTTCCTGTTACAATCGGTGGAAGCGTTGGTGGAGTTTTAGGCGGACTTCTTCTTCCAAAAATATCAGGCAAGTGGCTCAGAGTCGTATTTGGCACAGTTATAATTATAACGGCAGTTAAAATGATTTTTTAAGGAGGATAAAATGCTTAGTATTATAATAGGATTCCTCAGCGGAATAATAAGCGGAATGGGAATTGGCGGTGGGGCAATTTTAATCCCTGCCCTTGTGCTTTTTCAAAATGTAAATCAGCAGACTGCACAGGGAATTAACCTTGTTTATTTCATTCCGACGGCCATTTGTGCTTTAATTATTCACATAAAAAAGAAGAATATTGAAATTAAAACCGCCTTGATAATAGGAGGAATCGGAGCGTTAGGTGCAATTGGTGGCTCAGTTTTGGCGGGAGCTTTGGGAGATAATATTTTAAGACGGATTTTTGGTGTTTTCCTGTTTCTGATAGGAATTTATGAAGTTTGCCAAAATTTTGTCAAAAAAAGCTAATATCTTATTGACTTATTTTTAAAATGGGTATATAATGATAGAATATTTAATATAATTTTATGCATATTTATGTTTAAATAAAAGGAGAGGTAAAAATGAGCAGAGTTTATAATTTTTCAGCAGGTCCTTCAATGCTTCCAATTGAAGTTTTAGAAAGAGCACAAAGGGAGATGCTTGATTGTAATGGCAGCGGTCAGTCCGTTATGGAAATGAGCCACCGCTCTAAAGAATATCAGGCAATAATCGATAACACAGAGGCAACCCTTAGAAAGATTATGGGAATTCCTGAAAATTATAAGGTTTTATTCCTCCAGGGCGGAGCTTCAACTCAGTTTGCTATGGTTCCATTAAACTTTGGAACAAAGAACAAAAAGGCTGACTATATTACAACAGGCGTATGGTCTAAAAAGGCTATGGCTGAAGCTAAGAGATATATTGCGGTTAATGAGGTTGCATCAAGTGCGGATAAGACATTCTCTTATATCCCTGACCTTGATAAATCAATGTTTAGTGATGATGCTGACTATGTTCATATTACATATAACAACACAATCTATGGAACAAGATATACATCTATTCCTGATGCTAAGGCTCCAATCGTTGCGGATATGTCCTCAATGATTTGCTCTGAAGTTGTTGATGTTTCTAAATTCGGTATGATTTATGCAGGCGCACAGAAGAATATGGGCCCTGCAGGTGTTACAATCGTTATCGTTCGTGACGATATGATTGGGCAGGCAAACGAAATCACACCAACAATGCTTAAGTATGAAACTCACATTGAAAACGGTTCAATGTTCAACACTCCTCCAACCTACGGCATCTATATCTGCGGTCTTATCTGCGAATGGATTGACGGTATGGGCGGGGTTGCTGCTATGCAGAAAGTAAACGAAGAAAAGGCAAAGATGCTTTATGAGTATCTCGACAACTCTTCAATGTTTAAAGGCACAGTAGTTCCAAAAGACCGTTCCCTTATGAATGTTCCGTTTATCACAGGAAACGAAGAGCTTGACGCAAAATTCGTTGCTGAATCTAAGGCAGCTGGCTTTGTTAATATTAAGGGCCACCGCTCAGTTGGCGGTATGAGAGCAAGTATCTATAACGCTATGCCAATCGAGGGCGTTAAAGCTCTTATCGACTTTATGAAGAAGTTCGAAATGGAAAATAAGTAATTGGAGGCAGTTTAAATGTTTAAAATTCAGACACTTAATAAAATCGCAAAGATAGGTCTTGATAACTTAGACGAAAAATATACTTGCGCTGATGAAATTGAAAATCCTGACGGTATAATCCTAAGAAGCTTCAATATGCACGAAATGGAGCTTCCACAGAGCCTTAAGGCAGTTGCAAGAGCAGGTGCAGGCGTAAATAATATTCCGATTGAAAAGTGCAGTGAACAGGGAATTGTTGTTTTCAACACACCTGGTGCTAACGCAAACGCAGTTAAGGAGCTTGTTATTGCAGGTCTTCTCCTTGCATCAAGAAAAATCGTTCAGGGTGCTAACTGGGCAAAGACTTTAATCGGCGAGGGTGAAAATGTTCCAAAACTCGTTGAAAAAGGCAAGTCAAACTTTGCAGGTCCTGAAATTATGGGCAAAACTCTCGGTATTATCGGTCTTGGTGCTATCGGTGTTAAGGTTGCAAATGCAGCACACGCCCTTGGAATGAACGTTATAGCTTATGACCCATTCTTATCCGTTGAAGCTGCTTGGAGCGTTACAAGAGCTGCTCAAAAATCAACCTCTCTTGATGAGATTTATGCAAAGAGCGATTATATAACAGTTCATATCCCTGCAACAAAGGATACAAAGGGAATGTTTAACGATGAAGCTTTCGCTAAGATGAAGAAGGGCGCAAGACTCTTAAACTTCTCAAGAGGCGAGCTTGTTTGTGATGATGCAGTTGAGAAAGCATTGGCTGACGGAACACTTTCAGCTTATGTAACTGACTTTGCAAGTGAGCAACTTCTCAAGAATGAGAATGTTATTTCTCTTCCTCATTTAGGTGCTTCAACTCCTGAGAGTGAAGATAACTGTGCTGTTATGGCGGCTATGGAAATCAAGGATTATCTTGAAAACGGTAATATAACTAACTCCGTAAACTTCCCTAATATTAATATGGGACAGGTAAATGGCGACAGAATTGCGGTTATCCATAAGAATATTCCGTCAATGCTTACTCAGATTTCCGATGTTTTCTCTCATGACGGAGTTAATATTGAAAATATGACAAGCAAGAGCCGTGGGGATTTTGCATATACAATGCTTGATGCGGCTTCCTGCACAGATAAGCTTATTGAGGACATCAAGGCAATTGACGGCGTTATAAGAGTTAATCTTTATAAATAGTTTTTATTTCAGTTGGTTGGACGGTCGCGGGCATAAGGAGTAATCCTGTGCGTGAGGAAAGTCCGAGCTTCATAGGGCAGGGTGCAAGGTAACACCTTGTGAAGGCGACTTCAAGGAAAGTGCAACAGAAATATACCGCCACGAAAGTGGTAAGGGTGGAAAGGCGAGGTAAGAGCTCACCCACAGTATGGTGACATACTGATGATGTAAACCCCACTCGAAGCAACACCTGATAGAGGAGGCAAAGCTTGCCCGGCATCTCCCGGGAAGGTGGCTTAAGATACGCAGTGATGCGTATATTAGATAGATGACCGTCTTAAATGACAAAACTCGGCTTACAGACCGACTGATTATTTTAAAA
>JAZROF010000044.1:0-3928 GCA_045648565.1 Clostridia bacterium
GACATAAACTCGTTATCGCCGTTTCTCTTTAAGCTGCGGAAATATTCGTGAGCATCAATTGAGTCGTCTGCAATCTGCAAAAGTGCAACACCAATGTTTGAGCAGTGGTCAGCAACTCTTTCATAGTTTGATAAAAGGTCAGAGAACACAAATCCAAGCTCAATGGTGCATTTTCCATTCTGAAGTCTGGTGAAGTGACGATTTTTAAGCTTATGCTTAAGAGAGTCAATTGTCTGCTCAAGCGGCTCGATATGTTTTGCAAGCTCAATATCGTTCTTTTCAAGAGCTGTCATAGTAATATCAATAATTTCGCAAGTTGCAGCAGTTATAACCTTAATTTCTTTAACTGCTTCGCTGGAGAACTGAATTTTTTTCTCATAGATTTCATCAGCTACCTTAACGATGTTTTCAGCGTGGTCGCCAATTCTTTCAATATCACCGATTATATGGAGAAGCTTTGTTGTGGTTTCGCTGTCATCGTGAGAGAGAGTTTGTCCGGCAATTTTAACGAGATAAGAGCTGATTTTATCTTCATAGGTATCGATTTTCTTTTCACTCTCGTGAATTTCCTTTATAACATCTGCGTTATAAGTCTTAACAAGCTTTGTAGCCTTTATAAAAGACTCCTTAGCAGTATTTGCCATATCAACAACTAAGTTACGGCTAAGCTCAATTGCGTAAGATGGATACTCTAAGAATCTGTCATCAAGAGTATCAAGAGCACTCGGAGCGTTCTCGTCTTCCTTGTCTTTTATAATCTTGCAAACGACTTTTTCAATCTGATTTGTAAACGGAATTAAAATTATTGTTGAAATAATATTGAATACTGTATGTATAACCGCGATGCTTGTAAAACTTGAGTTTGTTTCCATAAAACCAAAGGTGAAGAACTTATTGAGAATAAAGAAAGCACCATATACGATTACAACGCCAAGAGTTTTTATAAAGAGACAGGCAAAAGCCACTCTTTTTGAATCTCTGTTACCGTTAATTGAAGAAAGAATTGGAGTTACGGTTGTTCCTATGTTTTGACCTAAGATAATCGGAACTGCGATTGCGTGAGGGATAACACCTGTAGCAGACAATGCCTGCAAAATACCAACGGAAGCTGAAGAGCTCTGGATAATTGCAGTAAGAATTGTTCCGCAGAGGATACCTAAAATCGGGTTCTCAAACATAATAAGAATCTTCTTAAAGGCTTCGCTTTCCCCTAATCCTTTCATAGAATCGCTCATAGCGTCCATACCGAACATTAAAACGGCAAATCCTAAAAGAAGAGTTCCTATATCTTTCTTTTTTTCCTTACCAAACATAGTCATAATAATACCAATAAGGGCAAGAACAGGCGTAAAGGAAGATGGTTTAAACAACTGGAAAACAAACCCGGCGCTTGGATTTATATCAGACAAACTGATAATCCAGGAAGTAACTGTTGTTCCGATGTTCGCACCCATAATGGTTGGGATTGTCTGAGCAAGGCGCATAATACCTGAGTTAACAAAGCCAACCAGCATAACGGTTGTTGCTGATGAGCTTTGAATAATAGCTGTAACAAAAAGACCAAGCATAAGACCGTTAAAGCGGTTTGATGTAAGTCTTTCCAGAATTGATTCAAGCTTCCCGCCTGAAATCTTTTTGAGGCTGTCCCCCATAACATCCATTCCGTAAAGGAAGAGAGCAAGTCCGCCTACAAGAGAGAGAATTGAGAAAAAGTCCATAACTTCCTCCTTATATTTTTTGTTTTATCCAATCATAATATATAATACAACATTTCTTTCCAAAAATCAATATGTGAGTTTTAAGTTTATACAAAAAAATATAATACAAATTGACACTAAATGACATATATGATAAAATGTCACTAATAAGGGTGAAAAATATGAATTTAATCGGAAACAAAATAATAAGAATAGATGAAACGACTTCGACAAACGACCTTGCCAAAGAATATGCCCGCGGCGGCGAAGGTGAAGGCACGGTTGTTGTTGCCTTACATCAAAGCCAGGGAAGAGGAAGAATTGGAAGAAGCTTTTTTTCTCCGGCAGAGGTTGGAATTTATATGTCCGTTATATTAAGACCAAAGTTTACGGGAGAGGAAGGGCTTTTAATCACTTCCTTTTCTTCCGTTGCAGTTTGCCGTGCAATAAATAAAGTCTGCCAAGCTAAGCCGAAAATCAAATGGGTTAATGATGTTTATCTGAATAATAAAAAAGTCTGCGGAATACTGACTGAAAGCGTTATTGATAACGGAAAAGTCAAATACGTTATTTTAGGAATAGGCATAAATGTAAACGGAATGGATTTTCCTGAGGAAATTTCTCCGATTGCTACCTCAATTGAAAAAGAAACAGGTGAAAAACAAGATAAAGAGGCCCTTTTAATAGAGATTATAAAAGAGCTTGATAACCTTTATGAGAACTATCAAAAGGGAGAATTTTTAAAAGAAAGCAGAGAGCTATCCTGTGTATTGGGAAAAGAAATAAAGGTTATAAGAGGAAATGAAAGCTACACGGCAAAAGCCATAGATATAGATGACTCAGGAAGACTTATTGTAGAAAAAAACGGTGAAAAGGAAGCTCTTGGTTCAGGTGAAATCAGTATCAGATTATGATTATAAAATATCAGAGTAGCGGATGGCTATACCATAACTTAAAAGGGATGAGAGGATTTGCTCCTCAGTTAAGGTGGCGATAATTTCGCCGCCTTTTGTTATGTGGACGGTTATATAGTAATCGTATGAAATGTGTTTAAGAATTTTTCTTGCATATTCATTTTCCGAAACAGAAAACGCTTTTGTTTTTATAAAATGCTTTGTCTTGTGCGGATTTTCAAGAATTTCCTTAAGAGTTATTAAAGTTATGCATTTTTGCTCACTATAAATATTTCCAAGGAGAAAAGCGCTTATTAAAACATAGGAAAAATTAAATTTACTTAAAAATAAAATAAGAAGTGAAAATGGAATAAGAAGTGAAATTAAAACTTTTCCGCACTTTGCTGAAATATTGTAAGCCCTGAGTATTCCCATTTTATAGGTAAGCATTGATTTTATCATACGCCCTCCGTCAAGGGGAAGGGCGGGGAGGAGATTTATTGTAGCTATGCAGATGTTCACTGCAAAAATATTACTCCATAAAGGAAAAGGGATTAAGAGAGAAAGGGTTGCTAAAAGAAGGCTCATAAAAGGCCCCATAAAAGCGATTAAAAATTCTTTTTCGGAATTATTTATGTAGCCTCCTTTAAGCACGGCAGAAACACCAAAGGGGCGGATTTCAACAGAGGAAATTTCCACACTTAAAAAACCCGCACAGATAATATGTGCACATTCGTGGATTAAAACGGAGATAAATGAAATTAAAAACATTTCAAAATATCCAAAACAAAAGGCACATATTACTGTGGGGAAAAACAAAGTATCAATTTTTACATTAAATATTTTTATGTAGCGAAGCTTTCTCATATCAGCTAAACAGTCCCGTAGTCAGATTTTTCAGGGTTTCACCGGTCATTTCAAAACCTACAATGTTTTTAATGAAGAGGCAAATATTTTCCGAAAATGGCAATTTTGAAATCTTAACACCATAAATCAGGGCAAAAATAATGCCCGACGAAATACACTGCTTTGTCATAAGAGAAAAAAGACCGACGATAAAGCTCTCTTTCTTTTTTGGTTTAGAGCGTTTTTCTATATCAGGTTTTTTCTCGGCAATATTATCCATATAATCCCCTCCTTTATATAAATATATTTTTTAAAAGCAGATTTATGCTTGAAAAATCGGACAATTTGTTGTATAGTTAAATGTAGTAAAAAAGTTTAGGAGAATTTTATGAGTATATACGAAGCGAAATACGAAAAACTGCTTAAAAAAATTCAAAAACCGTCAAGATATACGGGAAATGAATTTAATAGTGTGCACAAAGAAGTAAATGA
>JAZROF010000045.1:0-7416 GCA_045648565.1 Clostridia bacterium
TTTTTTAACGCTCTTTTAAATAAAGGATATTGGGGAACTTCTGCAGGAATTTTTGCCGAAAATGGTCAAAGGGCAAGTGAAAATTCAATTTCCGCTATGAAAACTATGGGAATTGATATTAAATCTCATCGTTCAAGGGCACTGACAGGGAATATTTTAACTCGTGCCGAGCTTATTTTAACTATGACAAATAGCCATAAAAACACTCTTTTAAGTATAGATAATTCTTTAAAGGGAAAAGTTATGACTCTATCTGAATTTGCAGGAGAAGAGGGCGAAATTCCCGACCCATTTGGAGGAGATTTGGCAGTTTATTTATCCTCTGCAAAAGAAATTCAAAGATTGGTAAAGAAAGCTTATGACAGATTATAAGGTTATAGAAAAAGCTCATATAGATGGAATGGTTGAAGTTGAAAAGCTCTGCTTTAACAGTGGCTTTGCTAAAGAAACCTTTCTTCGTGAGATGGAAAATAAAATCGCCCACTATATAGTTTCCGAAACGGACGGAAAAGTTTCAGGCTACGGCGGAATATGGAATGTCTGCGGAGCTTGTGAGATTATCGATATTGCCGTCCACCCCGATTTTCGCAAAAGGGGAATTGGTCAGGGAATTTTGGAAAGACTTATTGACTTTTGCAAACAAGAGGATTGCTCGGAGATTAACCTTGAAGTTAGGGAAAGCAACAAAATTGCCCAAAAGCTTTATGAAAAACTTGGCTTTATAAAAAACGGAGAAAGAAAAAATTATTATGAGGGCAAAGAAACCGCCTTCCTTATGAGCCTTAAATTAAAATAAAAAAGCACTCGTATGAGTGCTTTTATTTTTTGCGAAAGAACGGCTACAAGGAGCCGTTTTTCTGAAAATTCGTATTTGACCCCATAGTGGAGAGTCCGTCCGGATTTGGACAGATGACCTCCTGTCTATGCGTTTGCCCCGTAATTTATTTAATGTTTCTTTGGAAGACAGGATTAACTCTTACTCCCTCAGGAAGGATACCTGACGTGCTATCCTTGTCAAGTGCCTCTCTTATCTGGGCAAATGCACAGTCAGCTGCATAAAGATATTTCTCAACATCTTCCTCTGTATGAGAGAAAGAAATAAAGGCAATAGTTTGGGTGAAAATTCCATTTTCAAGCATACACTTTGTAAATATGGAATGGAAATCCAGATAGTTCAAAGAGCCCGCATCGTCAAACGATACACCACAGTGGATAGGAAGGCCTGTAACAGAAACTGCCGCTTCAACACCGTGCTTTGCAATTAGTTCAGTTAAACCTTTATGCATTATGTTGCCTAATCTTTCTGCATGACCAATAACATCTTTTTCCTGCATCTCTTTGACAGTAGCCAAAGCGCCTGCCATAGATATAGCATCGCCTCCAAATGTCATAGAAATAAACACACCATTTTCAATCTGGCTAATCAACTCTCTCTTACCTGCAACAAAGGATAATGGCATACCGTTTGCACAGCCTTTACCATAGGACGCCATATCCGGTGTTACTCCGTAGTATTCGCTTGCACCGCCGATTGCGTAATGGAAACCGCTGACAACTTCATCAAAAATGGCGATAGCACCGTGCTTATGGGCAGTATCCACAACAGCCTGCAAATATTCCTTAGTAGTTCCGTTAGACTGGATAGGTTCCATAATAACTGCGGCATATTCGCCCGGATGTGCGCTAAGCAAATTTTCCAAAGACTCAATATCGTTATACTTAAAGGTCTTTGTCAACTCACGAACAGCCATTGGCACGCCCTTGTTGTTTGCAGAAGCACCGATAGACCAGTCATGCATACCGTGATAGCCACACATTGCTACACGCTCGCGACCGGTATATGCTCTTGCCAATCTGATTGCAGCAGTGGTAGCATCGCTACCATTCTTAACGAACTTAACCATTTCGGCACATGGGATAACTTCTACCAATTTTTCTGCCAACTCACACTCTACGGGTGCTTGAGTGGAGAAAATGGTACCTTTTTTCAACTGCCCAATAACGGCATCGTTTACCGCAGGATAGTTATAGCCTAAAGTTATAGGACCCAGGCAGCAGTTAAAATCAATAAATTCGTTTCCGTCAACATCGTATACTCTTGCACCCTCAGCACGCTCTATAAACATAGGAGAGGCCTTGGGGATAAAGTAACGATGGCTCTTACTGAAAGTCTGTGCAGCAAGTGGCGTTACTTTTTTTGCTCTTTCAACGAGGGCATTGCTTTTTTCAAAAGTTCTCATAATTTATTCTCCTTACTTTTTTATAATATTGCTTTAATCTAATTATATAAAACACAAAAAAATATTTCAACGAGATTTTTCTTCGTTTATTGTGAAAAATATGATTGATTTTTTGGATTTGTATTGTTTTTTTTAAATTTTCTGTTATAATTGAAAGTGAGGAGTGTGATAAATATGTCAAAACTGAAAACTGCTTTGGGCGATGCCTTGTTTTCTGTAGATATAGATTTTCAAAGCTCATGGCCCACAAATAACTGGAAAGATACTACGCATTTTCACATAGACAGTGAAATCCACATTATATTGGACGGCGACGCAGTTCTGGACATAGGCACAAAGGATGTCCATATCCAATCAGGAGAGATTTGCCTACTGGCCCCAATGTCAAGCCATTATCCAAAAGCCTGCAGCAGTCCACTGAAAAAGGCAAACTTTTCCTTCCGTTTGACGCAAAACGATAATGACAGCCGAAAGAAAAAAGACTTTTCGGAATATGCGTATTACAATAATATTTTCCAATCTGTCAATGAATATTTCATTATAAAGGATATGGGTCTTCTTGCCATTGTGCAAAAGCTTCTTGCAGAACAAATTTCTATTGCAAGCGAACATATTTATGAGGCGTTACTGGGTGTCTTTTTTATGACTCTGGCAAAACGCATAGAAGAACATACCCTTCCTCACGAAGAGCAAAGCATTCGCATCGGCCCGAAAAACGAATACGGTATCAGACAACAACAAATCGTGGAAGCTTTTTTCCAAAAAAGATACAGCGAGGAAATAAGTATCGAAGATTTGGCAAAAGAACTGTGTCTGTCCGTCCCCCAAACCCACAGAATTGTCAAAAAGGTTTTTGACGAAGGGTTTAAAAAGGTCCTTATAAAACAGAGGATTGAGCATGCCTGCATGCTGATTAAACAACACGACTTACCTCTGACCGAAATTGCCTACATCTGTGGTTATACTTCCTATAACGGTTTCTTAACCGCTTTTAAAAACTACACCAAAAAGACGCCCAAGGAATACAAAAAATATTGCAATATAAAACTGATCCGAGATTAACCTTGAAGTTAGGGAGAGCAATATCGTGGCCCAAAAGCTTTATGAAAAACTTGGCTTTATAAAAAACGGCGAAAGAAAAAATTTTTACGAGGGCAAAGAAACCGCCATCCTAATGAGCCTTAATTTAAAATGAAAAAACCGTTGCATCCGCAACGGTTTTCTAATAATACCAATTTTTTTAAGAGTCAAATAGTTTAGGTGCCACTCAATTGCTATTTTTCTTTGCAGTATTTATTGATGAAATCAATAATTTACGAATTGTACCACATAGATTATATAATTCTTTTGCAACATCTCTATCCAAAATATTAGACTTTACAAAAAGTTCTAGCCAATACTCCGTTTCATAACATTCTTTCAAAGCAATCTGTAGTTTTGCAATAAAATCATTTTTTCCGTGGGCATAATTTGCCTCGTGAATATTTGCACCAATTGATGTAGAACTTCTTTCCAATTGATTTACGAGGGAATAATGTCCTTTTATAGTTTCACATAATTTAATAACTTTAACAGCAAATTCTGTAGATAAATCTACAAGTTTATTTTCTTTCATTTGTAACACCTCTACTCACATTCTATCACAGATTAGGCAATATGTAAATATTTAATGAAATATCAACTCCGTTGATATGAAATAATCCTAACGGATTATGAAATATTTTGCTAATACAAAATGTGAAATAAAATACGCCTTTTCATATTGCGGAGCAATATTTCATACCCAAATGGTATTTCATAGCGAAGCTATTTCACGCGCCGAAAGGCGTATTTCATTGAAAAAAGCATCGACAAAGTCGATGCTTTTTTCTGGAGGAGAGGATGGGATTCGAACCCACGGTACGCTATTAACGTACACAGCATTTCCAATGCTGCGCCTTAAACCATCTCGACCACCTCTCCAAAATGGCTTTGCGGTTTCGCAACTCGTTTATTATATCACGAATTCTCACTAAAAGTCAAGGGTTTTGGCAAATTATATTACTTATTTTTAACTTTTGGTCTTATGTCGTTCCCATAAAGGGTTATGGCTTTGTAGTCGCCCATAATTCTTGAGGTTATACGCTGGCTGTAAAGATTGTTTATCCCCTCTAAGTCAAGGTTTGTTGAAATAAGGGTGCTCTTTCCACTTACAAGTCTTGAATTGATTATATCAAAGAATGCGGCACTTGTGAACTGAGTTGTAAACTCTGTTCCAAGATCATCTATAATAAGCAAATCTACATCATAGACATACTTTGCAATATCTTCCGCTCCGTCACTTTCCTTGCCAAACTTTAATGCCTCTAAGGTTTCAAAGAGCTTATAGGAGCTTGTGTAATAAACCGTTTTCCCATTTTCTAAAGCTCTGTTTGCTATGCAGCTTGAAAGGAAAGTTTTGCCCGTTCCTGCATTTCCGCTTAAGATTAGATTGCTTTTATCCCTATCAAAATTATCCGCAAAGTCCATACAAATCTGCACTGCCTTTTGCATAATTTTAAGAACGGGAACAGTTTTTCCGTCGACAACTGCGTCTTCAAACAGAGAAAAATCAAAATTCTCAAAGGTCTGGTTTTTCATATATTCAGAAAGATTGGCATTTGCCCCGATATGCTTTGCAATAAGCTTCTTTAAGCAATCACAACGATGCCCTAATATAAAACCTGTGTCCTTGCATTTCGGGCAAGAATGAATATTCTCCAAATAGTCCTCGGAAAATCCGTTATCTTTAAGGAGCTTAACTTTTTCCGTCTGAAGCTTTTCAATATTTTTCTTAACCTCATCAAAGCTTTTGCTTTTATCAAGAACCGTTTTTAAAAGCTCTGTCCCAGCTTTCATAAGTTCAATGTCAATTTCGGGAATTCTGGGCACAATTTTGCCCGTTTCCATTTTGCGATATTCCACTATTCGTCTGTTTTCGTTTCTTATTTCTTCAAGCTCTCTACTTGCTAAAACATAAGCAGATTCCATATTATCAACCCCTATTCATCAAGCATATCCGAAAGGACTTGCTCTGCATATTTCTTATAATCGATATTGTTGGTATCTTTATAATTACTAAATTTATTTGCACCTTTTCTTGTGCTTTTCTTGCCCTCTTCTTCTTTTTTTATTTTAAAGTGCATCTCTGCTCTTTCAAGGTCTTCCTGAGTTTTTATCCCCTCGTCGAACCAGGAGCAAAGGATTTTATTCATATATGCCCATTTCAAAGCACCTGTTTGCACCAGGGTTCTGTCATAAGCGATTGGGATTAAATCAAGAGGAATATCCTTTTGCACCGTCCATATATCAATATATTTTTTCTCGGTGGTGCTTAAGGCTCTTCCTGAAATTCCAAGTATCTTACATATTTTTCTTGACTTTGAACCGATTGCCTCAAGCTCTTTTATATGCTCCTCCGCCCTCTCATAGGTGTTTATTTCTCTGTCCGCCCAATCGAGTGCCACCTTTTCAATATACCGCATACTACCTTTATTATTGCTCACTGCATAATTGATTATCATTATAATAACCTCAACAGGAAGAGAGAGCCAATCCACAAAGGAATAAAGCACCTCCATATCGTTACTGCTTAGCAGCTTTCCCATAAGCTTTTCTGCTTGTTTAAAAAGGTATGAAACCTCTTTATTTTTTGAGGCAGATGTATCAATTTCTGTATGAGTATAAGATGGGCGGGATGAAACCTTTGCTTTTACTTTATTCGTTTTTTCCTCCGGAGAATTACTTGTGAAAACATAGCTGTCTCCCTCTGATTTTAAAAAGCCTTCCATAGCCCAATATTCTATTGCACCCTTAACCTTATTTTCCTTAATATCAAGAATTTCAGAAAGTTCACCGATAGAGTACACAGTTTTATCCTTTTCGTACTTACTGAGTATATAAACATAAATCCGAAAATATTCAGGCTTTGCAAATCTTCCCCACTTTTCAACGAAGTCAAAGCTTAAACTAAATCCATCAGCCATATTTTCACCTCCCTTTTAGAAAGTCATTTTCCTATTTCCCTACACAGAATTTTTCAAATACCTGATTTATAATTTCTTCCTGAACGGTTTCCCCCGTAATTTCGCCAAGGCCTGCCGCAGCATCTTCAAGGTCAATATATAATAAATCTTTTGGCATACCCATTTTAAGACCATCTTCAAGATGCTCCATCGCCATCTTTGCTCTGACTAAGCAATCCTTGTGTCTGCCGTTGGAAATCCTTATTTCATCACTTAATCCATTTGACGAGATAAACTTGTCGCATATTCTTTTTTCTAATGCCTCAAGTCCCAATTTTTTGCTATTTTCAGGGAGTGCAAGGGGAATAATATCCTCTTTTTCAGCTCCCACCATTTTTTCAATTTCCTCTATGGTAAGCTTTTGAGCCTTATCCTGTTTATTTAAAATAACTATAAAATTTCTATTTTCCAAGCTCTTGGCAATTTCCATATCTTCTGTGGAAAGCTCCTCTGATGAATCTAGAACGAATAAAACTAAATCTGCCTCATTTATGCTTTTTTTCGCTCTTTCAATCCCAATTTTTTCTACGGCATCCTCGCTTTCTCTTATGCCGGCTGTATCCTTAAGATAAAGAGCAAGGCCTCCCATATTTATATATTCTTCAACGGTGTCTCTGGTTGTCCCGGGAATATCCGTTACGATAGCTCTGTCCTCACCCAGAAGTGCATTAAGAAGAGAGGACTTCCCCACATTCGGGCGTCCAACAATAGTAGTCCTTACTCCATCACGGACAAATCTGCCCTTTTCAAAGCTATCTATAAGCTTTTTAACTTCACCCTTTATAATGGCAATTCTATCTAAAAATTCCCTGTCCTCAATCTCTTCAATCTCATCAGGAAAATCTGCCGCTGCCGAAAGCCTTGCCGCAAGAGATAAAACATCTTCTCTTAATCCTTTTATTTTATTTTCAAGCTTCCCTGAGAGAGAACTCGCCGCATCATAAACTCCAAGCCTTGATTTCGCGTCAATAATATCCATTACCGCCTCGGCACCCGTCAAATCAGTTTTTCCGTTTATAAATGCCCTGCGGGTAAATTCTCCTGCCTCTGCATGGCGAACGCCCATATTTTGAAGCTCATCCATTATAAGCCTTGCAGTCATTGTTCCGCCGTGGCATTGGATTTCAACAACA
>JAZROF010000046.1:0-6109 GCA_045648565.1 Clostridia bacterium
TTCTTGCCTCATAATCATCAGGAAAAATCGCATTATCTTTTACTTTTTTTCCTTTAACATAGACCGTTGCTTCACCATTTTTGCCCATAAACAAAGCTTCCTCAGGGATAGTTAAAACATCCTTAACTTCGGAAATAACAATGTTAGCATTGACATTCATTCCGGATTTTAAATTTTTCGGCTCATCAATAATAACGGTCACATCAAAGGTTGTAACCCCAAGTCCGCTCACAACTCCTTCTGCTGCGATTTCAGAAACTGTTCCCAAAAATTTTTCATTTGGAAGGGCATCAGCTGTAACATTAACACTTTGCCCGATAGAAATTTTGCTTAAATCAAGTTCATCAACCGAAATCGTAAACTTCATTTTGCTCATATCTGCAACTACCATAAGAATGGTGGATGAATTTGAGTTATCAATTTTATCTCCAGTCTCTACATTCTTAGTAATAACTGTTCCGGAAATTGGTGCGGTTATATTATAATCCTCAAGATTTTTTTGCACAGACCTTAAAGAAAGCTCATTTGTAATCCTGTTATTAGTTAAAGAGTCATTGCTGAGAACTGCAATAAGCTGTCCTTTTTTCACACTATCTCCGGACTTCGCTTTAACTTCTTCAACAGTTCCTGAAACCTCTGCACGAAGAGATGTTTCACTTCCGCTTTCAATACTACCGGATTTAGCAGAATAAACTGTTCCTCTTGATGTATTAACTGTTCCTGCTACTGTTACCCCTGAAGTTAATGCACCTGGATTTGATATGGTAACTTCAACATTTTTAAGATAGCTCCCGTCACTTCCTGTCCCTGCGTTGGAGTCAAATTTATAAGTAACTGTTCCGTTTAAACTCATCATATATGCCGCACTGGTTACAGTAACACTGTCACCGATTGATATTTTATCATAATCAACTGCAGTAAAAGGAATTTTTACAACCAAATTATCATTATTTATAATTCTCCCGATTTCTCCTCCGTTAACGCTATCCCCTTTACTTAATTTAAAGTTTGTAAGAGTTCCCGAAACAGGGGCATATATTTTAAGATTAGATATATCCTTGTTTATTGAATTTAAATTTATTTTACTTTTTTCATAATTAAGCTGTGCATCCTCATCATCTATTTGATATAAGGTATCGCCCTCATTAACTGCATCGCCTTCATTAAACGGAGAGGCAATAATCTCCCCTCTGACG
The DNA here is from genome assembly GCA_045648565.1 of Clostridia bacterium. Taxonomy (GTDB): domain Bacteria; phylum Bacillota; class Clostridia; order Monoglobales; family Monoglobaceae; genus SIG454. The sequence goes on from JAZROF010000046.1 coordinate 1,197, forward strand.
AGAGCAGTTATTTCACGCCGCTCAAATGGTTCAACAGTTCCGCTTAGCTCAATTGTTTCAACTATATCTCCATAGGAGGCTTTTACCTCAACCTGTATAGCTTTAGCGGTTTTTTCTCCGCCAACACAGGAGAATAAAATAGCAATTATAAGTACAATAATAATTCCGAGAAAAATAAGTTTCTTCGCTCCAAGCTTATTCTTAATCTTTGCAAAAAAACTTTTTACTTCATCAATAAATCTTCTCATCGTATAACCTCCTACCTTCATTTATTGATTTTACATATAAAATATGTTTATTATGTGAAAATAGTATGAAAATTAATAGAATTTTTCAAAAAAAATACTGTATGACTTTCGCCATACAGTATATAAAATTCATATTAGTCACCAAATGATACACCCATAGACTTTGCCATTGTAACAAGCTCTCCACTTGGGTCAACAGCCTTGTTTTTACCAATTACATTCTCAAGAGAATCATAAGACATTTCACTGCCTTTAAGCGTAACCATATTGCCAAATTTGCCTTCCATTAAAAGTTCAACGGCAGTTGAGCCATATCTTGTAGACAAAATTCTGTCATTAGCAGTTGTTGTACCTCCACGCTGAACATGACCTAAGATGGTAGCTCTTGCTTCAAGACCAACAAGTTCTTCAAGCTGCTGTGCAACAACATTACCAATGCCGCCGAGTCTTATTGGGTCAGGACTGTTTTCAACAACCTTAGAAACCACAACTTCTCCGCCCTTAGGTTTAGCACCTTCAGCAACAACAACAAGTGCAAAGTTTTTATCTCTCGTTATATTCTTTTTAATTCCCTCTGCAACTTTTTCTATATCATATTCTATCTCAGGAATAAGTATTGCGTCAGCACCGCCTGCAATACCAGAAGATAAAGCTAAAAATCCTGCATATCGTCCCATAGCCTCAACAACTATAATTCTGCTGTGAGATTCTGCTGTCGTTCTTAATCTGTCAATTGCCTCAGCAGCAGTAGAAACAGCAGTGTCAAATCCGAAAGTTGTTTCAGTTGACGCAAGGTCATTATCAATTGTTTTTGGAACACCGATAACTTTAACACCTTTTCTTGAGAAATCACGGCCACTTGTAAGTGTACCATCACCACCTATAACAATTAAAGCATCAATTCCTGCATCTTTAAGGTTTTTAACCCCAACGTCAGAATAGTCACCACGGTGTTCTACGCCATTCTCATCGATAAAAGTATAATCGAAAAGGTTATCTTTATTTGAACTGTAAAGTATAGTTCCGCCTCTGGAAATTATTCCTGTAACTTTATCTAAAGTAAGGTTGATAAATTCATCTCCGCCAAGGAATAGTCCGCGGTATCCGTGTTTAATACCAACAACCTCTAATCCATATTTTAAAATAGCCGTTTTTGTAACCGCTCTGATAACGGCGTTTAATCCAGGGCAATCCCCTCCGCCTGTCATAACGCCAATTCTTTTAATTTCGCTCATAATAACATACCTTCCTTCCACAATATTAGTATGCGATATCATCTGTGGACGAATGATTCGCTAAACCGATTTTATAAAAAGTGCCATATCTCCTAAATCTTATTTTTTCCAATCATTCTGCAACTATACAAGCTAAAAAATCGCATTCTACAAGGAAAATCATCATATATCATAATATAAGATTTTTCTCAGTTTTTCAACTAAATTTAAATAAATTTACAATTTATTTAAATTTAGTTTATGCGATACGTATCTCATCTATTTATTATAGCCTAAAATAAAAAAGCCCAGCAAACGGCGGTGTACCGCCGAAAGCTGGACTTTTTAAAAGTGTTAGCCATTTTCTATATAGATAACGGCTAATTTATTGACTTTAGATTAGTATCTAAATAAGCATTTTAGAAGACATATTATTTGAGCAACCAGAAGAACAACAAAGAATGTAGCAAGTCCTATTACTATTGAAGTAACTACTATAGAAGTTGTCGGTATTATTAGTCCGGCAGCTGCCAAAATAATAGTTCCTATTGATGCCCCGACTATCCATTTTATATAGTAATACAAGCATTTCCTTTCACCATTATTAGATTCATTAAGTGTATAAATCGGCGTAAGCAGTATTGCTCCTACCCCAACCGCTAAGAATGCCCAGAAAATAATTCCAGTTGAAACAAAACCTAAAGAGTATAGCACTCCAAGAATTACCCCTAAAATAATAGAAATTATAACAGAAATACAAGTGCAATTACTATTACAGCTTGACATATATTTCACCTCCCTTTAATTTATAATATGAGGTCAAATATATTTTGTGTCTTTTAATTTTATATGTTTATACACAAAAATCCTACCAATAATTGGTAGGATTTCAAGCTTGGAGCTACCTAACGGGATCGAACCGTCGACCTCTTCCTTACCAAGGAAGTGCTCTACCTACTGAGCTAAGGCAGCATCAACACTTTGATATTATATCAAATGAGCCATCCTTTGTCAATAGAAACTTTAAATTTGTACTACATTCCTCTGCCATTCATCATAAATCCTAAAATCAGGATTGCCAGAAGAACACTTAAGGCGTTGGCAATGGTTAGCCACCAAAAATTTATCTTGAAGCTTTTCTTAAAAATAAGCTTTAAAGTAAGCCCTTCTACCAAGACATTAGACAAAATAGTTACTATGTATGAAAGTGTCCATAAGAATATGCCAAAGAAATTCTGAATAGGAATTTTGTCAAGGAATACATCAAAGGGGCCTACAGCAATCGTAACAATAAATCCACTCGCAGGAATTAAAATAAATCCTATAATTGTTGAGGCTAAATTCATTAAAACTGCCATAACTCCGGATTTTATATAGCTTTCTTTAAGTTTAATTTTAATGAACAAAAATTCAATAATAAGCCCTGCCAAAATTATATACCAGCTCATAATCCCTGTCATAATATAAAGCGTGGGCCACACCACATTTGCAAAAGCAACTGTGGGGATAACAGTTAGAAGTAAAGCTAATAAACAAGCAACTCTTTTTCTTTCCCGGTTCATAATTTTCTCCCCTTTTTTAAACCCCATAATTTATTATGGGGTTTAATTTTATTTTTCTAATAGCCTTTTTACCGCAAAAGCTGCGCCAACTATTCCCGCATCATTACGAAGGGTTGCAGCCTTAATCTTTGTCACCGGGAGATATGTTTTTGTGTATACGGACTCACGGACAATCTGCCTGATTGGTTCAATAAGATAGTCTCCCTCTTTACTTATTCCACCGCCGATAACAACTATTTCAGGCTGAAAAACATTGATAATGTCTGTTATTCCATCTGCGACATATCTTACATACCGATTTACAACCTCCTGTGCAGCTTTATCGCCTTTTTTCGCAGCATCAAAAGCCGTTCTTCCGTTTACAGTGCCGTTATTTTTAGCATACTCTGCCATTAAGCTTTCAGGGTGATTTTCAATAGCAACCTTTGTCTGGCGTATTAAAGCAGTAACCGATGCGTATGCCTCCCAACAGCCTTTTCTTCCACAGCTACAAGCTACACCGTCAAAAACCAGAGTAGTATGACCTATTTCTCCGGCAGCACCGTTAAAACCTCTGTATATTTCGCCACCGAGAACAATTCCTCCACCTATTCCCGTTCCCAAGGTTACTGCAACAAAGCTTTTGCTATCCTCCCCTACTGCTATATATTCACCCAAAGCCGCAGCATTAGCATCATTTTCTATTGCAAAGGGGAAATCAAAATATTTGCAGATTTCATCTCTTATAGGAACATTCTTAAATCCTAAATTTTCCGCACGAAGCACTACGCCGTTTTTTTCATCATTAGAGCCGGGTGTTCCAATCCCAAGTCCTTTAATATCCTTATTTGTTAAACCAGCCTCTAAAATAAGCTTACCGATAAGGTCAGCCATATCTTTAACCATTTCTGCATAAGGTCTGGGAGCTAATGTGGGAGTTGAGCCTTTTGCAACAATCTTCCCGTTATCATCTACCACACCAATGGCAATATTTGTTCCGCCTAAATCAATACCTATATACATTTTCTCACAAGCCTTTCTTATAACAGATAAACATAATATGATTATATATTCTACCCTTAATTTTGTAAACAATATTTTAAACAAAATCGGATAAAATAGTATTACTAACATACAAAAACTCGGGCTTTATAAAAATTCTGTCACTTTTATTTTCCATAACGCCTAATTTCAGATATTTTTCTATTGGCTCTGGAAAAACGTCATATATATCTTTCCCAAACCGTTCCTTAAACTTTATTTCAGAAATCCCCTCTGTCATACGGAGCCCTAAAAACACAAATTCGCTCATTTGGTCAAATTCCGTTTGATTTATAATATATTCCGTTGCACTTTCATTATTTAAAATTTTTTTGATATAACTTGAAACATCGTTAGTCATTGAAAATCTTTTATTTTTATAACAGGAATAAGCCCCTGCACCGATACCTATATAATCCTTTGTCTGCCAATACTTAGTATTATGCTTTGAAATTTTATTATCACGGCAAAAATTTGAAATTTCATAACGGGAATAACCGTTTTTCGCTAAAAATTCAACACACAAATCATACATATCTGCACTTTCGTCCTCTGTTGGAAGATTAAGTTTCATTTTTGAAAAAGCAGTTCCCTCCTCTATTTTAAGGCAATAAACTGAAATATGCTCACTTTTATAAGACACTGCTTTTTTTAATGTCGACAAAAACCCCTCCGTTGTTTGCCCAGGAAGACCAAACATAATATCTATTGAAATATTCTCAAAGCCTGCCTCTCTTGCATTATAAAAACAATCCTCAAAGTCATTTAAATTATGAATTCTGCCGAGAGTTTTAAGTTCGTTATCATCCGTACTTTGAAGCCCTATGCTTAGCCTCGTTGTGCCTGACTTTTTTAAATTTTCAAGGTCA
>JAZROF010000047.1:0-18831 GCA_045648565.1 Clostridia bacterium
GAGAATTGACTATATTTTCACCAATCATAATATAAAAGTTCTTTCATCAAAAGTTATTTTTAACGGGGAAAATGAGGAAAAAGTATCTGACCATAACGGAATTTTAGTAGTAACAGAGTAAAAGGAGGCATGAATGAAAAAAGCTGGTATTTTACTTCCCATAACCTCACTTCCCTCAAAATATGGAATTGGCTCCTTTGACAGGGAGGCTTATGGCTTTATTGACTTTTTAAAAGCTTCAGGGCAAAGCTATTGGCAGATTCTTCCCCTGGGGCAGACAAGCCTTGGGGACTCCCCTTATCAGTCCCCCTCATCTTTTGCGGGAAATCCATATTTTATAAGCCTTGAAAAGCTTATAGAGGAAAACTTACTCACCAAAGAAGAATGTGAAAGCGTTGATTTTGGAGATAAAAAAGAAGATATTGACTATGAAAAGCAATATAAAAACCGCTATCCTCTTTTAAGAAAAGCTTATTCGCGGTTTAAAGAAAATGAAGATTTTGAAAAATTCAAAGAGGAAAATGTCCCTTGGCTTTTGGATTATGCTTTATTTATGGCGCTTAAGGAAAAATTTGGCGGAAAAGAATGGTATCTATGGGATGATGATATTAAACACAGAAAGCCTTACGCTATAGAAAAATATAAAGCCGAACTTAAAGACGAAATTTCCTTTTGGGAGTTTTTGCAGTTTAAGTTTTTTTCTCAATGGGAGGCTTTAAAAAATTACGCAAACGACAATGGAATCTTAATAATCGGCGACATTCCCATTTATGTTTCTATGGATAGCTGTGATGTCTGGAAAGACCCTCGCCTTTTTCAGCTTGATGGAAAGCTTTGTCCTGTGGCTGTGGCAGGGTGCCCTCCTGATGCCTTTTCTCCTTTAGGACAACTTTGGGGAAATCCCCTTTATGATTGGAAAGAGCATAAAAAAGAGAACTATGCCTGGTGGATAGGTAGACTTTCTCACGCCTTTAAGCTTTATGACTCTCTTCGGATTGACCATTTCCGAGGATTTGACGAATATTATTCAATTCCTTATGGAAGTCCTGATGCAACAAACGGCAAATGGGAAAAAGGGCCGGGAATAGAGCTGTTTTGGGAAATGGAAAAAGTCCTTGGAAAAAAAGATGTTATTGCGGAAGATTTAGGCTTTATAACCTCATCGGTTAAACAGCTTTTAAAGGACAGCGGTTTTTCAGGAATCAAAGTTATTGAATTTGCTTTTGACTCTCGTGATACCGGTTTTAAAAACGACCATCTCCCCCATAGCTACCCCAAAAACTGTGTGGCATATACGGGGACTCACGATAATCAAACTCTTTTTTCCTGGCTTAAGGACCTTAATCGCAATGATATATCGACTTTGAGAAAATACCTCTGTGACTTTTTCTCGCCACGCGAAAGGCTTATAAATTCTCTTATTGCCCTCATTATGCGAAGTGAGGCAAGGCTTTGTATAATCCCCTTTTACGACTATCTGGGACTAAGCGATAAGGCAAGAATAAATACGCCCTCCACAATCGGAAGTAACTGGCGATGGAGAGTGAAAAAAGATGCCCTCACAGACAATAAGGCAAAGGAAATTAAAGATATAACCGCACGGTATGGAAGAATATAAAAATAAGTGCCATAAAAATTATAACGAAGCGTTTAATCATTTTATCTCCTCCTTAGCCTAATTTATCACAATATGAGATAAATGTCAATATCGCATTTTGCGATATTGTATAATTCTGTTGAAGGTGATAGTTATGAGATTAAAAGATTTAAGAGAAGATTTGGATATTAAGCAGGAAGTGATTGCAAAATATTTAAACGTTAAGCAAAACACATATTCACAATACGAAAACGGACAAAGGCAATTACCCATCAGCGTCTTAATTAGTTTGGCAAAGTATTATAATGTTTCAACCGACTATATTTTAGGAATTACCGATATAAAAGAACCATTTAAAAAATAAAAAGGCATCGCAAAGCGATGCCTTTTATTTTTTTATCTTAAATGCCAGATGTCACGATTATAGTCCTCAATAGAGCGGTCTGATGAGAAGAATCCCGCCTTAGAAATATTGATAACTGCTTTCTTGTTCCAGATGTCAGGCTGAACAAACTCTTTTGCAACCTTATGACTTGCGTTAAGATAATCTTCAAAATCACGAAGAAGGAGATACTGATCAGCAAAATTTCCTCTGCCGAATACAAGCTCGTGGTAAATATCGTTAAAGAGGTTTGGCTTATCTTTAGAGAATGTTCCGTCAATAAGCGAATCCACAATTCCCTTTATGACCATATTCTCAGAATAAATGGCAGGGCTTGGGCTATGGCCTGATGCGTAAATTGAAAGCACCTCATCAGAGGAAAGACCGAAAATATAAATATTATCAAGGCCCACTCTCTCCGCTATTTCAACATTTGCACCATCCATTGTTCCGATGGTGAGGGCACCGTTTAGCATCAGCTTCATATTTCCTGTTCCTGATGCCTCTTTTGATGCAGTTGAAATCTGCTCAGAAAGGTTTGCCGCCGCAACGATTTTTTCGGCGATTGAAACGCTGTAATTCTCAATGAACACAACCTTTAAAATGTCCTTTGTTCTCGGGTCGTTGTTAACAACCTCGGCAACATTGTTTATAAGCTTTATAATAAGCTTTGCCGCGTGATAACCGGGCGCCGCCTTTGCCCCGAAGATAAATGTTTCAGGAAGCATTGATGCCTGAGACGGATTTTCCGTTATCATTTTGTAGCGGTAGATAATATGCATAACTTTAAGGAGCTGACGCTTATATTCATGAAGCCTCTTAATCTGCACATCAAAGAGTGAGCTTGGGTCAACGATGATTCCGTTATGCTCTTTAATATAATTTGCAAGGACAATCTTATTGTCATTTTTAATCTTATCGAACTTCTCGCAAAAAGCACTATCATCAGCAAATGGCATAAGCTTTTCAAGATTTTCAGCTTTTTTAATCCATTTATCCCCGATTGCATCGGTTATAAGAGAAGCTAAAGCAGGGTTCGCTTTATAAAGCCATCTTCTTGGAGTTACACCGTTTGTTACATTCTTAAACTTATCAGGATAGATGCTGTAATAATCCTTAAATGTTTCCTTTTTAAGAATTTCCGTATGGAGTGCTGCAACGCCGTTTATGCTATGACAGGTGGTCATACACATATTAGCCATATTAACATTTCCGTTTGATATAACCGCCATATATTCGATTTTTCCGTGGTCGTCCCCGAAGGTATTTCTTAAATTTTCCCTTTGTCTTCTGTCAATTTCACGGACAATCTGGATAATTCTCGGAAGAAGAGTTTCAAACATTGAAACCGGCCATCTCTCAAGCGCTTCTGTTAAGATTGTATGGTTTGTATATGCAAAGGTTTTTGTAACAACATCCCAGGCGTCTTCCCAGGAAAATCCCTCTTCGTCCATTAAAATACGCATAAGCTCGGGGATTGCCAGAGTTGGATGAGTGTCGTTTATATGAATTTGAACATACTTTGGAAGTTCATAGAGGGAGTGACCTCTTCTTTTTTGCTTCTTTAAAATCCACTGAATTGTGGCAGAAACAAAGAAATACTGCTGTTTAAGTCTTAAAAGCTTACCCTCGTAGTGATTATCCTCAGGATAGAGAATTTTGGAAACCACCTCCGCAAGTTCCTTATCTTTCATCGCCATTGCATAGTCCCCTCGGTTAAACTCGCTCATATTAATAACCTGAGGAGAACGGGCTTTCCAGAGTCTTAACGTGTTAACAAGCTTTGAGTCAAAGCCTGAGATTGGCATATCATAAGGCATACCGATAACTGTGTTATAATCGGTGTGGCGGAACTTCATTTTTCCGTCTTCAAAATATTCTTCAATGTGTCCGTTATAGTGAACTTCAACCTGGTCCTCAGGGCGTTCAACCTCCCAGGCGTTTCCGTCTTCAAGCCAAGGGTCAGGCATTTCTGTCTGGTAGCCGTCAACAATTTTCTGACGAAAAAGTCCATATTCATATCTTATTCCGCAGCCAAAGGCAGGAATCTCTAAAGTTGAAAGAGAGTCTAAGAAACAAGCCGCAAGGCGTCCTAAACCGCCGTTTCCAAGGCCTGCATCATTTTCAACTTCCTCAATTTCAGATAGAGAGAGTCCGCATTCAGAAAGTGCCTCCCTGTATACATCCATTTGCATTATATTTATAAGATTATTCCCCAAAGCTCTGCCCATTAAAAATTCGAAAGAGAGATAATAAAGCTCTTTTTCGTGGCTCCCCTCTAAGCGTTCCCTTGAGATTGCCCACTTTTCCATAATTGTATCTTGAACCACACTTGCACAAGCCTTATAAATTTGTGCAGGGGTTGCTGTTTCAAATGTTTTTGCATAGTGTCTGCGGAGTTTTCCTGCGATTGCACTTTTGATTTGCTCTTTTTGTGTCGCAACTTCCGCTTTTGTCATCTTTTTTGCCATTGTCTTCACCTTTCATTTTGCCATATATTATTAAGAGGTAACGAAAAGCCGTTACCTCTTTTATTTTACACTAAACTTTTATAAATTTCAATATATTTTTTCGCCGATTCCTCCCAGGAAAAGTTTTCCTTTAGCGCGCGGCGGACAAGCTTTGTCCAAACCTCCTTATTTGAGAAGAAATCTATTGCCCGACGAATTGTATACATCATATCGTGAGCGTTATACTCTTTAAAGCTAAAGCCGTTGCCCTCACCCGTAAATTCGTTATAAGGCTTTATTGTATCTGAAAGCCCGCCTGTTTCACGAACAATCGGGATTGTGCCGTAAGACAGTGCTATAAGCTGACCAAGCCCGCAAGGCTCAAACAGAGATGGCATTAAGAAAAGATCACAGCCCGCATAAATTTTATGGGCAAGGTCGTTTGAGAAGGTTATATTTGCCGAAACCTTATGAGGATTATGGAAAGCATAGTGGCGGAAGAGGTTTTCATATTTTTCCTCACCCGTTCCTAAAATTACAAATTGAATATCCATTCCCATAAGAGAATCCATCGCCTGAGCAATTAAATCAAGTCCCTTCTGGTCAACAAGTCTTGAAACAAGACCAATCATAACCTTTTCCCCGTCTTGAGGAAGTCCTAAATATTCCTGAAGTGCAACTTTATTTGCTTTCTTTCCTTTAACAAAGGTGTTAAGATTATACTTTTCAAATATTAAATCGTCCCGTCTTGGATTATATTCGTTATAATCAATGCCGTTTATAATCCCGTGGAGAGAATTTTCTCTTGCACGCAGTAGCCCGTCAAGCCCTTCGCCACCAAGAGGAGTTTTTATCTCGTTTGCATAAGTGGGGCTAACTGTGGTTACCTCATTTGAATATACAATCCCCGCCTTTAAGAGATTAGCACAGCCGTGAAATTCCAGCTTGTCATTGGTAAAATAGCCTTTATCAAGCGAAAAAAAGTCTGAAACCGCATCACTGCTGTAAAGTCCCTGGTATTTAAGGTTATGAATTGTAAACACCGTTTTAATCCCTGAATAAAATTCGTCTCTTTTATAATATGCATCAAGTAAAACAGGTATCATCCCCGTCTGCCAGTCGTTACAGTGAATTATATCGGGGCGAAAATCTATTCCCTTTAATATCTCAAGACAAGCCTTGTCAAAAAAGGCAAATCTCTCCAAATCATTCCAAAGATAAAGGTTTTTATCACCGAAATAGTATTCATTGTCAATGAAATAATAGGAAACGCCGTCTTTTTTGATTTCAAAAACTCCGCAATACTTATTTCTCCAGCCAACGGGAACATATATGAAAAATTTGTAGTACATCTGGTGCAGATATTCTTCCTTAATGCTTCCGTATTTAGGGAGAATAACCGCTACAGAGTGGCCCTCTTTCGAAAGAGCCTGCGGAAGAGCCCCTAAAACATCCCCAAGGCCTCCGCTTTTGGCGAAAGGTGCTACCTCAGATGAGGCCATAAGTATTTTCATTTTGTCATCAATCCTTTCTGCAATTTTCTTTGGTTAGATAATAACTCTCTTACCAACCAAAGCAGGATAGGTTTCCTGTCCCACAAGCTTTTTGCCCTTTCCCAAAACAACTTCCTTGTCAAAGATTGCGTTTTCAACAAGGCAGTTTTCAAGAATTTGAGAGTTTTGCATAATTATTGCGTTCTCAACCGTTGCCCCTTCGGCAATTGTAACGCCTCGGAAGATTATACTGTTTTTAACGGTTCCCTCAATAGTGCAACCGTCCGCTATAAAGGAGTTTGAAACGGAAGAGTTCTTGCCATATCTTGTGGGCACCATATCCTTTACCTTTGTGAAAATCTTGTTATTGTCAATAGTTCCGAAAAGTTCGTCCCGGACATCCTTTTTAAGTAAATCCAGATTAAACTGGAAATACGCCCCTATGCTGTCAATTTTCTTTCGATACCCTGTAAATTTATAGCCTAAAACATTAAGTCTTGAAAGATTTTCAAGAAGAATGTCCTTGAAAATACTTGTCTTTCCGTGAGCAATGCAGTCGCCCGTAAGCTCCATTAAAAGCTCCTTTTTAATTAAAAAGGTATGCATATATGAATGGTTTGACTTCTGGATTGTCGGATAAATCTGCATATCCGTTACTCTGCCCTCGTCGGAAACATCAACTAAAATATGTCTCTTTAAATCAGAGGGAGAAAGCTCGGGGGCATCCGTATAAATAAGAGTTATATCCGCTCCGTTTTCCTGATGAAACGCCATAACCTCGTCATACGTAATATTGCAAATCGTATTACAATCGCTTACCACAACATATTCCTGTTTAGCTCTCTTTAAAAAGCCAAAGGCATTAAAGATATTCCCGACACCGCCGATTGAAGCAGAGTCGCTGTCATAAAGAGGAATTAGAAATAAGCCGTTTCCTTTTCTGTCTAAATCCCAATCTCTGCCCGTTCCTAAATGGTCGGTTAAGGACTGTGTTCTTGCAGCGGTTGGAATGCCTATATTTATTATACCCGAGTTTACCATATTTGAAAGCACAAAATCAATTATTCTGTATCTGCCTCCAACGGGTACTGCCGCAAGGGCTCTTTTATTTGTAAGTATTCCTAAATTTGCCTCCGGATTTTCGGAGAAAATAAGTCCCATTGTGTTGTTTTGCATATTGTCTGCCCCCTCTCTACGCCGTTTCGCAGGTCTTTTCTTTTTTTGCTTTTGGAATATCAATATTATTCATAACATTCTTAATAACCATACTGCCGCTTTTAATCTTTACCTTTTCATCAATTACAACGTTTGCACCAATTAAGGTTATACCATCAGAACAGATTTTTGCATTTATATATTTATCTATTGCGTCATCGTCTGTGCAACCGATTTTTGAAGAAGAAGAAATATAAGTATTTCCCCCAACAACCGATTTATAAATTACGGCATCTTTTCCGATATGAACTCCACCGTATATGATGGAATCGCGGACTACTGCCCCCTCTTCAACGGTTACTCCCGCCGAAATAACACTGTGTTCAACCGTGCCGTTTATTTCGCAGCCCTCTGTTATATAGCTGTTGGAAATCTTGGCAGTTTCCGAAATATATTGAGGAGGAAGAACAGGGTTTTTACTGTAAATCTTCCAGTTATCACTATCTAAATTAATCTTTGGTTTTTCATCAAGTAACTCCATATTTGCTTCCCAAAGGCTCTGAATTGTTCCAACATCTTTCCAATATCCATCAAAACGGTAAGCGAAAAGCTTAAGTCCGTTTTTAAGCATTTCGGGAATAATGTTTTTCCCGAAATCGTTATCGGATTTTTCGTCATTTTCGTCAGCAATAAGATACTTTTTAAGAGGTCCCCAGCTGAAAACATAAACACCCATTGAAGCTAAATTGCTCTTTGGCTCTTTGGGTTTTTCCTCAAACTCAACTATGTTCATATTTTCGTCTGTGTTCATAATTCCAAACCTTGAAGCCTCTGCCCAAGGCACTTCAATTACCGCAATAGTTGCATCTGCCTTTGCCTTTTTATGTGCCTTAAGCATAGCAGAATAATCCATTTTATAAATATGGTCCCCTGATAAAATCACAACATATTCAGGGTTAAACTGGCTTATAAAGCCTATGTTCTGGTAAATTGCATTGGCGGTTCCTTTATACCATTCCCCTTTTTCGGCAGAAACATAAGGGGGAAGAACATAAACGCCTCCGCTTCGTCTGTCAAGATCCCAGGGCTGGCCGCCCCCTATATATGTGTTAAGTTCAAGGGGTTGATACTGAGTTAAAACACCCACTGTGTCAATTCCTGAATGGCTGCAGTTACTTAGCGGAAAATCGATAATTCGATATTTTCCCCCAAAAGGCACGGCAGGCTTTGCAACATTGGTAGTTAAGGCACCAAGCCTACTTCCTTGCCCGCCTGCTAAAATCATAGCTACACATTCTTTTGAATTCATAAAAACGCCTCCAATTGGTTTAGTTAAGCTGATGAGAAAGTCCCATGAGCTTAAGCTTTTCTGCTTTTTGCGGACTTTTTAAGATACATTGAGGAAAGAGCAGGCAAATCCGCTTTGATATAATAATCAAAATCTCCTGTTTTTCCTTTTTCGGCTTTAAAAGGCCCCTTGATTTTCCCCTCTCCGCCGTATTTTATGTCATCTGTGGTAAAGATAACCTCGTATTCCCCTGGAGCGGGAACACCGATATAATATTCCTCGTGGTCTTTCGCCGCAAAGTTTAATACTGCAATTATTTTTTCTCTGCGGCTGCGGCTTATTCTCATAAAGCTTATTGTGCTGTGCTCACTGTCGCCGGCGTTAATCCACTTAAAGCCGTCCCAGTCCGAGTCATTTTCATAAAAAGATTTATGGGATGAATAGAATTTATTTAAATCCTTTGTAAAATCTTTCATCTGGGCGTGTCTGTCATAGTCTAAAAGGAGCCAATCAAGCCCTTCGGCAAAACGCCACTCAATAAACTGCCCGAACTCGCCGCCCATAAAGAGCATTTTCTTTCCCGGGTGGGCGGACATAAAGCTGTATAAAAGCCTTAAGCTCTTAAACTTTTGCTCATAGTCCCCATACATTTTGTCGATTAAAGACTTCTTCCCGTGGACTACCTCATCGTGAGACAGAGGAAGAATATAGTTCTCGGAGTAGGCATACATCATTGAAAATGTTATAAGATTATGGTTTGAGCCACGGAAATACGGGTCCATCGCCATATATCTTAATATGTCGTTCATCCAGCCCATATTCCATTTAAAGTTAAAACCAAGACCGCCCTCGTAAGTAGGTTTTGTAACACCGCCCCAGGCAGTTGACTCTTCCGCAATCATCAGGATATTTGGAAATCTCTCGAAAACCGCCTTGTTAAGGGACTGTAAAAACTCGATTGCTTCAAGGTTTTCCTTGCCCCCAAACTTATTAGGGAGCCAATCCCATCCTCTGTTATAGTCAAGGTAGAGCATACTGGAAACCGCGTCAACACGGAGTCCGTCAAAATGATATTCCTCAAGCCAGAAGATTGCATTGGAAATTAAAAACGAATGAATTTCCGTTTTCGTCCAGTCAAAAACCAGAGTTCCCCACTCTTTATGCTCGCCCCGTCTGCTGTCGGGATGCTCATATAAACAGCTTCCGTCAAAACGGGCAAGGCCGTGGCTGTCCCGAGGGAAGTGAGCCGGAACCCAGTCCATTATAACCCCAATCCCAGCCTTGTGACACTTATCAATAAAGTATTTTAAATCTTCTCCGCTACCAAATCTGCTTGTTGCACTGTAATATCCTGTTACTTGATACCCCCAAGAGCCGTCAAAGGGATACTCCGCAAGAGGCATAAGCTCGATATGTGTCCAGCCTTGCTTTTTAACATAAGGAACAAGCTCATCTGCCATTTCCCGATAGGTTAAAAAGCTTCCGTCCTCGTGGGTTTTCCAGGAACCAAAATGCATTTCATAAATGTTTATGGGCTTATTATAAGGCTCGGTCTTTTCTCTCTTTAAAAGCCAGTCCTCATCGTTCCACTCATAAGATAAATCCGCCGTAACCGAGGCGGTTTCAGGGCGGAGCTGACTTGCAAAAGCCATAGGGTCTGCCTTATAAAGTTCCTGACCGTTGCGGGTGGTTATAAGGTATTTATAAACCTCGCCCTCTGTTATTCCTTCAATAAAAGTCTCCCAAACGCCGTGGTTTTCATATAGTTCCATAGGGTTTTTGGTCTTATCCCAGCCGTTTTTGTCGCAAACAACCGAGACTGCTGACGCTTCAGGTGCCCATACAGCAAATCGGTAGCCTTTTTTACCCCCTCTTCTTTCCTTATGAGCACCCAGCATTTTATAAAGATTATAATGCTTACCCTGGTTAAAAAGATAGAGAAGCGGCTCCGATGTGTAGTTAACTTTTGCTTCTTTATTTGTTTTTCTCATGGTGTCTCCCTCTTCGTTTTGGTAAAGTTGCCTATAAAAAGACAAAATTTCCTTGCGAAACAGTATATTTTTACTACTTCCATTGTATCAAACTTGCCCGTCTTTGTCTATGATGATACTTACCAAAATATTCCACATTCCTTTGTTATTTTCCAATAAAAATCCGCGTTTTTCGAGGCATTATCGCTATTTCTTCCGCATTTTTCAAAAGCTCTTTTGCCTTTTCACCAAGTTCTTCCGCCTTTATATGAGCCGTTTCTTGCCCGCAGTTCACTATGAAAAGACCCGCTCCGTTTTTAGCTTTTTCTCCGAAAACATCCTTTTCATTTTTTATCTCCCGAAGATAAACGAACACCTTATCCTTTGCATAAAGAGGCAAAAATGTTCCTCTCTTTAAAAAGTCATTTTCATTTCTGAGCTTTATCATTTCTTTATAGTATCCCAAAAGCTCGGGGTTTATATTTCTCCAGGAATAAGGTTTTCTGTTATAAGGGTCCCGAAAACCCTCCATTCCGATTTCGTCCCCGTAATAAATTGACGGAACGCCCACGAAGGTCATCTGCATAAACGCCATAAGCATAAGTCTCTCGATTGCAAGAGTTTCCTCTGTTCCTTTTAAAGAAAAGTTCCATTTTTCTTCATCGCTCATACAGGATGAGTCGGCGTCTGTTCCCAAAACTGTCTTTATTCTCGCCGTATCGTGAGTCCCTGCCATATTCATAAGGCTGTATGAAACCTCTTTAGGATAGTTTTCTAGGATTTTCATTATCCTTTTTTCAAACTGAGGTGCATTTATATACCCTTTTATAAAATCAATCATACTGTCCTTAAAAGGATAGTTCATAACGCTGTCAAGCTCGTCACCTAAAAGATACTCTCTTCTTTGGCTGTAGCTTATTTTATTAGAGGCGTCTTCCCAGACCTCGCCGATTATAACGCAGTCCTCTTTTTCGCTTTTTGCCTCTTTTCGAAGCGTCTTTATAAAGCTGTCGGGAAGCTCATCTGCAACATCAAGACGCCAACCTGATGCACCAAGACGGAGCCACTTCTTTATTATAGCATCTTTCCCCGTTAAAATATGGTCTAAATATGTCGGCTCTGTTTCATTTACATTGGGAAGATTGGTGCATCCCCACCAGCTTTCATAATTCCCGTCTTCTTTAAACTGATACCACTTTCTGTATGGGGAGTTTTGGTCCTGATAAGCTCCAACGCCCTCGCCGTAATTTTTATATTTGTTAAAATAAACGCTGTCCGACCCCGTATGAGAGAAAACTCCGTCAAGTATTATGCGAATTCCCCTTTTTTTCGCCTTTTCGCAGAGGCGTCTAAAGTCCTCTTCCGTTCCAAACATAGGGTCAATTTTAGTATAATCCGCTGTGTCGTATTTATGATTTGAATAAGCATCAAAAATCGGATTTAAATAAATAACGCTTATCCCCAACTCTTCAAGATATGGGAGCTTTTCCTCTATCCCCTTTAAGTTTCCTCCGTAGAAATCGTTGCAGGCAGGGCCGTTTTCAAAAGGATGCTTCTGAAATGCAAAAGGCTCATACCAATCCTTATGGAGAATATACTCCTCTCTCTTCTTAGGAAGCTCTTCACTTTTAAAAAATCTGTCGGGGAAAATCTGATACATAACAGCGTCATAAAACCATTTTGGAGTTTTAAAATTTTTGTCATACACGGTTATTTGATAAGAATTTCCCTGAGGAAAATCTTTTATCTCCCCCTCGCCTCCAAAGCTTTCTTCATTGTCATAATAATACTTTGTCCCCTCGTCAGTCTGGAGTATAAAATGATACCACACAAGCTGAGGTTTTTCGGGCATATTTATCCTGCAGGAAAAACCGCCCTCTGTTTTCTCCATTGGGATAAGGGTTTCCCTCTCATTTTGCCAAAGGCGAAGAGTTGCCTCAAAAACGCCCTCGGTCTTTATAAAAAACTCAGTTTCCCCCTCCGTTTTTATTGCACCGAATGGATTTTTATATTTTAAGTCTCTTGAATTATAGTATGCGTTCATAGCCTCTCCTTAATATGCTTTTTTATAAATTTTAGCATATATTTTTCCCGATTGCAAATCTTTTTGAGTCCTCTCAAATAATATGAGGAAATTCCTTATTTTTCGGCAAAATTCCCTTGACAAAAGCCCCTTATAACTGTTATAATTGAATATGTATTAAGGTCTGTTCTTTCTTAATTTTATATGGAGCGGAAAAGGACCAATTTAACCTTTTGTTACTGACGGAAAAAGCGGAGAACCGCGTGGGAGCAAAAGGAATATAAAGCCGACCGTCTGGGCAGACAATTCATTTTGTGGATTTGTCTACCCTTTTTTATTTTTAAAATTTTTTCCGGAGGTTGTCATTATGAAAAAAATAGGTATCATTATGGGTTCTGACAGCGATTTGCCTGTGGTTGAAAAGGCCATAAACACATTAGCGGAATACGGTGTTCCTTATGAGGTTCATGTTTTTTCGGCACACAGAACTCCACTTGAGGCAAAGGACTTTTCCCAAAACGCAATTAAAAACGGTTTTGGGGCGATAATTGCGGCAGCGGGAATGGCAGCTCATCTTGCGGGAGCGATTGCAGCTAGCACTACTCTTCCTGTTATCGGTATCCCTGTTAAGTCCAGCTTTGAGGGGCTTGATGCTCTCCTTTCAACAGTTCAGATGCCTCCGGGTATCCCTGTTGCAACAGTTGGGGTAAACGGAGCAGTTAATGCAGCTCTCCTTGCAATACAGATTCTTGCGGTGTCTGACGAAGCACTTTCCGAAAAGCTTATTGAGGCAAGAAAGAAAGCCGCAGAAAAGGTTTTGGAGAAAAACAAAGCCGTTGAGGATAAATTCAACAACTAATTGGAGGTAAAACATGGGAGGATTTTTTGGAACAGTAAGTAAGCACGACGCAATCTCCGATGTCTTTTTCGGCACGGATTATCATTCCCATTTAGGAACACGCCGCGGCGGAATGGCGGCGTTTAATGAAGAAATAGGTCTTCAAAGAGATATTCATAATATCGAAAATGCACCTTTTAGAACAAAGTTTGCTAAGGTTTTTGAAGAGATGCAGGGAAAAAGCGCTATCGGCTGTATAAGCGACAGCGACCCGCAACCTCTTTTAATCCGTGGTAAATTTGGCTCTTATGCCATTTCAACCATTGGCGTTGTCAACAACTCAGAAGAGCTTATTGAAAAATATCTTCTGACAGAGGGCGGACACTTTAATGTTATGACAGGGGGAAAGGTAAACGCAACCGAGCTTATTGCCTCTTTAATTAACTATAAAGACTCTTTCGCCGAGGGTATAAAATTTGCTCAAAGCGTTATTGACGGAACTGCATCAATCCTTATCTTAAAAGATGACGGAAATATTATTGCAGCCCGTGACCGTCTTGGAAGAATTCCTGTTTTAGTCGGGAAAAACGAAGACGGCTTTTGCGTTTCCTTTGAGGATTTTGCTTATAAAAAGCTTGGCTATGACGATTTTAAGGAGCTTGGCCCGGGAGAAATAGTTGAGCTTACGGCAGACACTTGCACAGTTCTTTCTCCAGCGGGAGAGGAAATGAGAATGTGTGCATTCCTCTGGTCTTATTATGGCTATCCAACCTCTTGCTATGAGGGAATTAATGTTGAAACTATGAGATGCCGTAACGGAGAGATTATGGCAAAAAGCGATAAAGAAAGAGGCCTTACAGACGGAATTGATTATGCCTGCGGTGTTCCGGATTCGGGAACGCCTCACGCAATCGGTTATGCAAATGAGAGCCATATTCCTTTTGCCCGGCCGTTTATAAAATATACTCCAACCTGGCAGAAAAGCTTTACTCCTGCAAGCCAAAAAGACAGAAACAAGATTGCGAAAATGAAACAGATTCCTGTCTCCGAACTTATCCACGATAAAAATCTTCTTTTTGTTGACGACTCTATCGTTCGTGGAACACAGCTTAAGGAAACAGTAGACTTCCTTTATGAAAACGGAGCAAAATCTGTTCATATGCGTTCCGCTTGTCCGCCTATTATGTACGGCTGTAAGTATCTTAACTTCTCCCGTGCAACAAGCGACATGGAGCTTATCGCCCGTCAGGTTATTATGGAGCTTGAGGGTGAAGAGGGCTTTAAACATATAGAGGAATACAGCGATTCTAAAACAGAGAGAGGTAAAAACCTCAGAAAAACCATTTGCGAGAAGCTACACTTTGACTCTTTAGAGTTCCAGTCATTAGAGGGAATTGTCGAGGCAATAGGCATTGAGCCTTGTAAATTATGTACTTATTGTTGGTCAGGTAAAGAATAAATTAGAAAGGACTTAAATCTTATGAAAAGTTACAGCGAAAGTTATGCAGCGGCAGGCGTTGATATTACAGCGGGCTACAGAGCCGTTGAACTTATGAAGCAGCATATTGCAAAAACTATGTTAGGCGGAAAAACTACCGACATCGGCGGTTTTGGAGGCCTTTTTGAGCTTGATATGACAGGAATTACTAAGCCTGTTTTAGTAAGCGGAACAGACGGGGTTGGAACAAAGCTTAAACTTGCGTTCCTTTCCGACAAACACAACACTGTTGGTATTGACTGTGTTGCTATGTGTGTTAACGATATTATCTGCGTTGGTGCAAAACCGCTTTTCTTCCTTGATTATATCGCTTGCGGAAAGAATGTTCCTGAGAAAATTGCTGACATCGTTTCAGGAATTGCCGAAGGGTGTGTTCAGTCAGGCTGTGCTTTAATCGGCGGAGAAACTGCTGAAATGCCCGGCTTTTATCCAATAGACGAATATGATTTAGCAGGCTTTTCTGTTGGCGTTGTTGATAAATCAAAGGTTTTAGATAACAGTGCAGTTAAAGAGGGAGACGTTATTATCGGCCTCCCATCATCAGGTGTTCATTCAAACGGATTTTCATTAGTGAGAAAGGTTTTCGATATTGAAAATGCAGACATTAAGTCTCCTGTTGCGGAGCTTAATGGAAAATCAATCCTTGAAACTCTTTTAACACCAACAAAGATTTATGTTAACCCTATGCTTTCTCTTTTTGAAAAGGTTACAGTTAAGGCTGTTTCCCATATAACAGGTGGCGGTTTCTACGAAAACATTCCAAGAAGTCTTCCTGACGGTTTTGGCGCAAAGATTGACCGCTCAGCAGTTAGGGTTCTTCCGATTTTTGACCTTATTGCAAAGACAGGCAACATTTCAGAGCGTGATATGTTCAACACATTTAACATGGGCGTTGGAATGAGCCTTGTTGTTAGTGCAGATGAGGCAGAAACAGCTCTTGCGTCTTTAAAAGAGAGTGGAGAAGATGCATACATTATCGGCGAAATCGTTAAATCGGAGGATAAGGTTATAATATGCTAAAAGCTAAAATTGCAGTTTTGGTTTCAGGGGGAGGAACAAATCTTCAGGCGCTTATTGACGCCCAGAAAAGCGGAATTATAAAGCACGGAGAGATTTCTCTTGTTGTTTCAAGCAACAAGGACGCCTATGCCTTAACGCGCGCCGAAGAGAACAACATTCTTTCGGTTATCGTTTCCAAAAAGGACTGCTCCTCTCAAGCCGAATTTGAAGAGAAAATTTTGCACCACCTTAAAGAAAACGAAATAGATTTTATTGTTCTTGCAGGATTTATGAGTATCCTTTCCGAGAAATTTATAAAAAAATACGAAAAGAGGATTATAAATGTCCATCCATCCCTTATCCCTTCATTTTGCGGAGAGGGTTTTTACGGACTCAAAGTTCACCAGGCGGCTCTTTCCTACGGGGTTAAAGTTACGGGGGCAACAGTCCACTATGTTAACGAAATCCCTGACGGCGGAGAGATAATTCTTCAAAAAGCGGTTAACATTTCAAGAAATGACACCGCGGAGTCTCTCCAAATGAGAGTTATGCGCCACGCGGAATGGAAAATACTTCCTCTCGCAACAGAAAAGGTTGCTAAAAAGATTTTAAAAAATAAAAAATAATTGGAGATACAAAAATGAATATTTACGAAATCAACAAAATCGAAGATTTGCTTAAAAATAACTCATACGCAGGTCGCGGAATTATCTGCGGAAAGAGCAAAGACGGAAAGAGTGCGGTTTTTGCTTACTTTATTATGGGAAGGAGCGAAAACAGCCGTAACCGAATCTTTATCGAAGATGGAAGCGAGGTTATAATCCATCCATTTGATGCATCAAAGGTGGAGGATCCAAGCCTTATTATCTATTCTCCCGTCCGAGTTTTTGATAACAAGCTTATCGTTACAAACGGAGACCAGACAGACACAATCTATAACTTCGTTAAAGAGGACAAAACCTTTTCTGAAGCTCTTACAACCCGTGAATTCGAGCCTGACGCTCCTAACTTCACACCAAGAATTAGTGCAATGTTCACTTTCGACAAGCCAGACTTTACATACGAAATGAGCATTTTAAAGAGCGCTGATGAGAAAGGAACAGCTTGTAACAGATACCACTATGAATATGCTCCGCTAAATGGCCTTGGGCATTTCCTCCACACATATATCTGTGACGGAAACCCAATCCCAACCTTCTGCGGTGAGCCAGAAAGAGTTGCGATTCCAAACGATATTGATGATTTCACAAACGGTATCTGGACAAATCTTAACGAGCAGAACAAGATTTCCCTTTATGTTCGTTATATCGACCTTGAAACAGGCGAGGAAACTAACCGCCTTATCAACAAGAATAAATAGGAGGAGACAAATATGCAGGAATTTGAACTTAAATATGGATGTAACCCTAACCAGAAACCCGCTAAAATTTATATGGAAGACGGAAGTGAACTTCCTATTGAAATTTTAAGCGGTCGCCCTGGGTATATAAACTTTCTTGACGCTTTTAACAGCTGGCAGTTAGTTAAAGAGCTCAGCACAGCTTTAGGCGGAATTGAAACCGCAACATCTTTTAAGCATGTTAGCCCAACATCAGCGGCTGTTGGTATCCCAATGAGCGATACTCTTAAAAAGGCTTGCTGGGTTGACGATATTGAGGGTCTTGACGAATCTCCTCTTGCAACAGCTTATGCAAGAGCCAGAGGCACAGACAGAATGAGTTCTTTCGGGGACTGGATTGCTCTTTCCCACAAGTGCGATGTTACAACTGCAAAGCTCATTAAGAGAGAGGTTTCCGACGGGGTTATCGCTCCTGATTACGAAAGCGAAGCTCTTGAAATTTTAAAGGAAAAGAGAAAGGGCACATACAACATCGTTAAGATTGACCCGAATTTCGTTCCTGATGAAATTGAAAAGAAGCAGGTTTACGGAATCACATTCCAACAGGGAAGAAATAATTTCAAAATTGACGAAGATCTTCTTTCTGAAATCGTTACTGACAATAAAAATCTTCCAACAGAAGCAAAACGCGACCTTATAATCGCATTAATTACTTTAAAATATACACAGTCAAACTCTGTTTGTTTTGCAAAGGACGGACAGGCAATCGGCGTTGGCGCAGGACAGCAGTCAAGAATCCACTGTACACGACTCGCCGGAAACAAAGCCGACATCTGGCACCTCCGTCAGCACGAGAAGGTTTTAAATCTTCCGTTCCTTGACACTGTTGGCCGCCCTGACCGCGACAATGCAATCGACATTTATATTTCCGATGACGATGAAGATGTTTTAGCAGACGGAATCTGGCAGACAATCTTTAAGGAAAAGCCGGAGCCATTTACAAAGGCAGAACAAAAGGCATACCTTAGCACAATAAAGGGTGTTGCTCTTGGCTCTGACGCTTTCTTCCCATTCGGAGACAATATTGAAAGAGCGGCAAAGAGCGGTGTTTCCTATGTTGCTCAGCCCGGTGGCTCAATCAGAGATGATAATGTTATTTCAGCTTGTAATAAACATGGTATGGTTATGGCAATGACAAAAATGCGCCTGTTCCACCACTAATCCAAAAAGGAGGACTTCTCTTATGAAAATTATGGTAGTTGGTGGCGGAGGCCGTGAGCATGCCATCATCAAAAAGCTTAAAGAAAGCGAAAAGGTTTCAAAAATCTATGCTCTTCCCGGAAACGGCGGAATTGCTCAGGATGCAGAATGCGTTGCTATCGGAGCAAAAGAGATTGATAAGATAGTTGCTTTTGCAAAGGAAAACAGCATCGATTTTGCCGTTGTTGCACCTGACGACCCGTTGGTTTTAGGCGCAGTTGACGCCTTAAACGAAATCGGGGTTAAGACTTTCGGTCCAAACAAAAAAGCGGCAATAATTGAGGGAAGCAAAGCGTTTTCCAAAAATTTAATGAAAAAATATAATATTCCAACTGCGGAATTTGAGATTTTTTCTGACCCGAAAAAAGCTTATGAATATCTTGAAACTGCTCCAATCCCAACTGTTATTAAGGCAGACGGCTTGGCTCTTGGAAAGGGCGTTATAATCGCCCAGACAAGGGATGAGGCAAAGGACGCTGTCCGCTCCATTATGGAAGACAAAGTTTTCGGGGCAAGCGGAGAGAATATTGTTATAGAAG
>JAZROF010000048.1:0-12290 GCA_045648565.1 Clostridia bacterium
ACCAAGTTTTATAACCCCTTTCTCTAAAATTTCAATACCATTTAATTATACTTTGAGGGGCGAATTTTGTCAAGGGAATGGAAGATAAAAAAGGAAGGTTTAAGCCCTTCCTTTTTTTGCTGTTATTGAAGTTCAAATGCCCCTGTATAAAGCTGATAATATTTGCCTCTTTGGGCGATTAAGTCATCGTGAGTGCCTCGCTCGATAATTCGGCCCTGCTCCATAACCATAATAACATCGGAGTTTTTAACGGTTGATAAGCGGTGGGCAATTACGAAAACTGTTCTGCCCTTCATAAGTGAATCCATACCCCGCTGAACGATTGCCTCAGTTCTTGTGTCAATAGAGGAGGTTGCCTCGTCCAAAATCATAACAGGCGGGTCTGCAACAGCAGCGCGGGCAATTGAGATAAGCTGTCGCTGTCCTTGGGAGAGGTTTGAGCCGTTGTTAGAGAGCATTGTTTCATAGCCATCAGGAAGTCTTGTTATAAAGTCGTCCGCCCCCGCAAGCTTTGCCGCATCAATACATTCTTCGTCGGTTGCATCCAGGTTTCCGTAGCGGATATTATCCATAACAGTTCCCGTAAAGAGATTTGTGTCCTGCAAAACTATGCCAAGGCTTCGTCTTAAATCGGACTTTTTAATTTTGTTTATATTTATTCCGTCATAGCGGATTTTTCCGTCCTCAATATCATAAAAACGATTGATAAGGTTGGTTATAGTGGTCTTTCCTGCACCTGTTGCGCCAACAAACGCCACCTTCTGCCCAGGCTCTGCGTAAACTGATATGTCGTGGAGAACGGTTTTGTCCTCGTTATAACCAAAGGTAACATCAATCATTCTCACATCGCCCTGAAGCATGGTATAGGTAAGTGTTCCGTCTCCGTGAGGATGCTTCCACGCCCATTTTCCTGTGTGATGGCGGGTTTCCGTAACCTTTCCGTTTTCGTCAATTTTGGCGTTGACTAAAGTAACATAGCCCTCGTCTTCCTCTGGATTTTCGTCCATAAGAGTAAAAATTCTGTCCGCTCCGGCACACCCCATAACGATTGAGTTTATCTGCTGGGAAAGCTGGTTGACATTTCCCGTAAACTGCTTTGTCATATTGAGGAAAGGAACAACAATGCTTATGCCGAAAGGAAGGCCCGAAATGCTCAAATTCGGAGCTTTTGTAACAATAAAGAGTCCCCCTGCCACAGCCATAATAACATATAAAATATTTCCGATATTCTGAATAATAGGCCCTAAAACATTGGCATAAGAATGAGCCTTTTTGCTGTCATTAAAAAGCTCTTCGTTGATTGCATCAAAGTCTTTTTTGCACTCTTCCTCGTGGCAGAAAACCTTGATAACTTTCTGCCCGTTCATCATTTCCTGAATGTAGCCTTCCGCTTTACCCAATGATTTCTGCTGACGGATAAAATATTTTGAAGAACCGCCCCCTGCTTTTTTGGTAACAACCATCATAACAACAACCCCTAAAAGAACTATAAGAGTCATCCATATACTGAAATAGAGCATTGCAAAGAGAACGCCTATAACAACGGAGCCTGCCCTTAAAATAGCGGGGAGGGATTGGGAAATAAGCTGACGGAGAGTGTCAATATCGTTTGTGTAGTGGCTCATAATGTCTCCGTGCTTGTGGGTGTCAAAGTAGCGGATGGGGAGGCTTTGCATTCCCTTAAACATAGAAATACGAAGCTTTGACAAAAAGCCTTGGGTTATAACCGCCATAAGCTGTGTGTGAATAACTGCTGTAATAAGTGAGATTACATATAGAATTCCCACAAATATTAAGTATTTAAAAATCTGCGGAGCTGCCACAGCCCAGGAGCCTGTTTCGCTGTTTATTTTTATACAGTCAAGAATTTTCTGCAAAACGAAGTCAGGGATAACCGCAACAACTGCTGAAAATAGTATGCAAAGAGCAGTAAAGGGGACAAGAAACGGATAAAACTTAACAAGTGTTTTTATAACCCTTTTTAATGTACCTTTTTTTGCCTTTTTAAAATCGGGGCGTCTATTCTTCTGCGCCATTTTCTTCCCCTCCGTTCGTCTGTTCTTCATATACCTCACGATAAATCTCACTTGTATTCATAAGCTCTTTATGGGTTCCGACTTGAGAGATTGTTCCGTTTTCCATAACAACAATCATATCCGCATCCATAACAGAAGTTATACGCTGAGCGATAATGATTTTCGTGGTTTCGGGGATAAACTTTTTAAAGCCCTCCCGAATGAGTGCATCCGTTCTTGTGTCAACAGCGCTGGTGGAATCGTCCAAAATAAGAATTTTCGGCTTCTTAAGAAGTGCTCTTGCAATACAAAGTCTTTGCTTTTGCCCACCTGAAACATTTGTTCCGCCCTGCTCGATTTTCGTGTCATATCCCTCGGGAAAAGCGGAAACAAATTCGTCTGCCTGAGCTAAAATGCAGGCATCCTTGATTTCTTCGTCAGTAGCGTCAGCACTTCCCCATTTAAGGTTTTCCTTTATAGTTCCAGAAAACAGAAGATTCTTCTGAAGCACCATAGAAACATTATCGCGAAGAGTCTTAAGACTGTAGTCCCGAACATCAACGCCACCTACCATAACCGTTCCCTCAGTTACATCATAAAGACGGGGGATAAGCTGAACAAGGGAGGATTTTCCCGACCCTGTTCCGCCGATAATTCCGACAGTTGAGCCTGATTTTATGTGCAAATCAATATTTGAAAGAGAGTTACGCTTTGCTTTCTTTGAATATTTAAAGTTAACACCTGTAAAATCAATACTTCCGTCTTTAACCTCTAAAACGGGGTTTTCTTTTTCCTTTAAGGATTCCTCCTCGTCAAGAACTTCAAAAATACGCTTAGCAGATTCTGTTGACATTGTAATCATAACATAAATCATAGAAAGCATCATAAGGGACATTAAAATCTGCATTCCGTAAGTGAGCATAGCAGAAATCTGTCCCACATCAACACCGCCAAGGTGGTTTATAGCCATTCTTGACCCGATTAAAAGAATAGCTATCCAGTTGATATTCATACAAAGCTGCATAAGTGGATTGTTTATTGCAACAATTCTCTCAGCTTTTGTAAAATCGTTTTTAATGTTCTCTGCGGCATTTTCAAATTTTTGGTTTTCGTAGTTTTCTCTTGAAAATCCCTTAACAACCCGCATCGCCTGAACATTTTCCTCGATTGATTCGTTGAGCTTGTCGTATTTTTTAAATACACGGCGGAAAGCAGGCATTGCCTTTCGGCTTACAAAGAACAAACCAAATCCTAAAATAGGAATAACGATAACAAAAGAGGTTGCAAGAGGTCCGCCCATAATGTACGCCATAACAATAGAGAAAATAAGCATAAGAGGGCTTCTTATAGCTATTCTTATAATCATCATAAATGACATCTGAACATTGGCAACATCCGTTGTCATTCTTGTTACCAAAGAAGAGGAGGAAAACTTATCAATGTTTTCAAAGCTGTACCCTTGAATTTTGTAAAGCATGCTCTGTCTTAAATTTTTCGCAAACCCGGCAGAAGCTTTTGAAGCGGTAAACGCCGCAAAACCTCCGAACATTAAGGATACGCAAGCGGCAATAATTAAAAGAACGCCTAAATTTAAGATTTCCGCCATATCTGTTCCGTTTTTGATTTTGTTGACTAAATTTGCCGTAATGAATGGGATAAGGGTTTCTAAAACTGCCTCTCCCAAAATGAAAAGCAGAGTCAAAATTGCAGGGGTTTTATATTCCCTGACTGATTTTGCAAGTTTTCTAATCATTTTCATTGTCCTCCTTTAAAATGTCATAGGTTTTATCAAGAAGAAAAGTAAGAGTGTCAAGCTCCTCTTTTGAAAAATTTTCAGTAAATTTTTTCTCAATGTAGTCCCTTTGTGCCTTGCAGTCGGACTGAACATCATATGCCTTTTGGGAAAGGGATATGCACCGCTGCCGTCTGTCTTTCTTTGAAACAGAAATAGTCACAAACCCGTTTTTCTCCATCCTGCCAAGTATTCCCCGGGCGGTGGAATGTTTTATTCCAAAATGAATTTCAAGGTCTCTTTGAGTAATCTCGCAGCTTTGTTTAAAAAGATAAAACAAAATGTCCATCTGGGTTCTCGTAAGGTCAAAGCTTTTCGCTCGGCGGTTCCCATTTGCCCTGAAGCATTCGTGTATCCTCTTAAAGCGATACCCTAAATCGTAGGTTTCCAATTTAACGCCTTCTTTCAAAAAAAGTGTAGCATACTCCATATTTTACCTTAAACCACCTTAAAAGTCAATGATTTTTTGTAATTTTTTGTCGGACGATTTTAAGAAAAATAAAAAGGAAAAATTTCCCAATTACAGAAAAATTTAAAGAGAAAATATTTGTAAAAATCAAAGCGAAAGGAAGGATAAATATGAAGATAAGGCTCGAATATGCCTCAGGGACTCTTGTTGCAAAGATAAGAGGGGAGATAGACCACCATACATCGGGTGAATTAAGGGAGGTGCTGGATAAGGAGCTTATGGAAAAGAGTATTAAAAATCTTGTTTTGGATTTTAATGATGTTAGCTTTATGGATAGCTCCGGAATAGGTGTAATTGTTGGGCGGTATAAGAAAATTGACGCACTGGGCGGACAAATTATGATAATACGGGCAAAGCCTCAGGTAGATAAAATTCTTGAGCTTTCAGGAATTAAAAAAATTTTAAAATGTAAAGAAGAGGTGAAAAACTAATGAATAACTATATGAAGCTTGAAATTCCCGCAAAAAGCACCAACGAGGCGTTTGTAAGAACGGCGGTGGGGGCGTTTGTAAGTCAGATTGACCCAACGGTTGAAGAACTTTCCGATATAAAAACCGCAGTATCCGAGGGGGTTACAAATGCCATTATCCACGGCTATGAGAATATGACGGGTGTAGTTAATATAAGCTGTAGAATTGACGAGAATATGCTTGAGATTGTGATTGTTGATTTTGGAGTAGGCATTGAGGATATTGAGAAGGCGAGAGAGCCGCTTTATACCTCAAAACCCAAAGAGGAGCGAAGCGGAATGGGCTTTACTGTTATGGAAACCTTTATGGACGAGCTAACTGTTGAGTCAAAGCCGTCCGAGGGGACAAAAGTCACAATGAGAAAGCAGATACGAAAATAAATGAGTATGGAAATAAACCAAAGAGAGCTCATAAAAAGGGCAAAGATGGGCGATGAGGAAGCTACAAATATTTTAGTTAAAGAAAATATGGGACTTATCCGCTTGACCTTAAAGCGGTTTTTGGGAAGAGGCTATGATGCAGAGGATTTATTTCAAATCGGGGCAATAGGACTTATAAAAGCCATAAGACGGTTTGATTTAAATTATGATGTTAAATTTTCCACCTATGCAGTTCCTATGATTATGGGAGAGATTAAAAGATACATAAGGGATGACGGGATTATAAAGGTAAGCCGCAGCATAAAAGAGCTTTCCTATAAGGTATCATCTGTCCGAGAAACACTGATTCGTGAAACGGGAGAAGAACCAACAATATCTCAAATTGCTAAAAAGGTAGGAGTAACAGCTGAAGAAGTTTCCACAGCCATAGAGGCAACAGCAAGACCTGACTCCATTTATTCCACAATTGATGACGGAAATCAGGAGGGACAAGCCTTAATCGACCGTATTGAAAGCCCCACAAACTACGAAGATGAGACCGTTGACAAAATTCTCATTTCCTCAATGCTAAAGGATTTCCCGCAAAGAGAACAAAAAATTATAATACTTCGATATTTTCGAAGGAAAACTCAAGCTCAAATAGCTGCAATGCTTGGAATTTCTCAAGTTCAGGTGTCAAGAATTGAGAAAAAGGTTCTGCATAAAATGCGTGAAAAATTAGAGAAATAGTGTCAATTTATAAATAAGTTTGCAAAAAAAATTTAAAATTTGTTCCTTTTTACTATTGCATTTTTCCTCGAAAAATTATATACTAAATAAAATAACCTAAAATTTTTGTTGAAAGGAAGAATAAAATGGCATTTTATTACAGCGAACCATCTCATACTTTTAATGAATATTTATTAGTTCCGGGATACTCCTCCTCTGAGTGTATGACTCAGAATGTGAGCCTTAAAACTCCCATAACAAAATTTAAAAAGGGCGAAGAGCCTGAAATTTCAATGAATATTCCTATGGTTTCTGCTATTATGCAGGCGGTATCAGGGGAAAAACTTGCGATAGCTCTTGCTCAGGAGGGCGGAATTGCCTTTATCTACGGCTCTCAGTCTGTTGAAGACGAGGCAAATATGGTTAGACGAGTTAAGGCACATAAGGCAGGCTTTGTTTCAAGCGATTCTAACATAAGACCTGACCAGACTCTCTCAGATGTTCTTTATCTTCGTGAAAAGACAGGCCACAGCACTATTGCCGTAACCGAAGACGGAACTGCAAACGGTAAGCTCTTAGGGATCGTAACAAGCAGAGATTACCGCGTAAGCCGTATGGATGCAGACACATTGGTTCGCGATTTTATGACTCCTTTTGAATCGCTTATATATGGAACAGAGGAAACAACCTTAAAAGAAGCAAACGATATAATCTGGGATAACAAGCTTAACAACCTCCCAATCATTGACAAAGAGGGAAGACTTAAATACTTTGTATTCCGTAAGGACTATGATTCTCATAAGAGTAATCCTTTAGAACTTCTTGATAAGTCCAAGAGATATATAGTTGGTGCAGGTATCAACACAAGAGACTATGAAGAAAGAGTTCCTGCTTTAATTGAAGCAGGAGCAGACATTCTTTGTATTGACTCATCCGAAGGTTTCTCTGAATGGCAGTCAAGAACAATTGACTATATAAGAAAGACCTATGGCGACACCGTTAAAGTTGGTGCAGGTAATGTTGTTGATGCAGAAGGCTTCAGATTTTTGGCAGATGCAGGTGCCGACTTTATTAAAATCGGTATCGGCGGCGGCTCAATTTGTATAACCCGTGAACAAAAGGGTATAGGCAGAGGTCAGGCAACAGCTGTTCAGGAAGTTGCAAAAGCAAGAGATGAATATTTTAAGGAAACAGGGGTTTATATTCCGATTTGTGCTGACGGCGGTATTGTTCAGGATTATCATATAACTCTCGCCCTCGCTATGGGTGCTGATTTCGTTATGCTTGGAAGATACTTTGCAAGATTTGACGAAAGTCCGTCAAATAAAGTAAGCATTAACGGAAATTATATGAAAGAATACTGGGGCGAAGGCTCAGCCAGAGCAAGAAACTGGCAGAGATATGATATGGGCGGAGCAAGTAAGCTTTCCTTTGAGGAGGGCGTTGACTCTTATGTTCCATACGCAGGAAGCCTTCGTGATAATGTCCGACTCAGCCTTAATAAGGTTCGCTCAACAATGTGCAACTGCGGAGCACTCTCTATTCCTGAGCTTCAGGAAAAAGCGAAGATTACATTAGTTAGTGCAACAAGCATTATAGAGGGCGGAGCACACGATGTCCTCTTAAAGGAGAACAATTCTTATATTGTTAACAGATAGAAGAAACCGAGTTGAAGTGTTTTGAAAAACAAAAGATATAAAGGCTTAAAAAAAACAAGGAGAAAGGCTTATCGTAAGCCTTTCTCCTTGCGTGCTTTTTTGGATAAATATGTGATTATCAAAAAGCAAAACTATGGCTATAAAAAGGACACAAAATTCCGCATCTTAGGGATTGCTTTAGCTTTTATTCTCCCGATTTATGTGTATCTTATAATGGAATATATCCATTTTAAAGACGCGGGAAAGCTCTTTGGCTTTATTGGTGAGAACGGCGGAGCGGTTATCTTCTCCCTTATGGCTTTATACGGGCTTTATGCTATTTTATGGCTCATTTTTAAACGAGGGTTTTTTGCGTCATTAACCTTTTTGGTGATTTGTTTTTCCCTTGGAGTTGCCAATTACTATAAATTTGCACTCCGAAGCGAAAATATATATCCCTGGGAAACATTTACCCAGATTGGAAACATAGGGGCGCTCACCGATTTTGTCAAAATCGGCTTCCCCATCTGGTATGGGTTGCTCCTATCCCTTGGAGTTGGAGTGCTGATAATTTTATTTATTTCAAAAACCTCTCTTCCCGTTAAAGCTCTTCCTCGTTATATACTGGCGGTTTTCCTCGCTTTAGTTATGTATATAAGCGTTTGCACCCCCAATATATCGGAGCGGACACTAAAGTTTTATAATATGTCCGTTGCCCAGACGGCAAATCAGGACAAGAATTTTAATGAAAACGGTTTTGTGGGCGGTTTTCTTTTAAATGCACTTTCTATGGGGACGGAAGTTCCTGAGGAATATTCCCAAGAAAGTATAGAAAAAATAATGGATAAATATGACGGGGAAAAGGGTAAGAATTTTTCCTCTCCCGATGTTATTGTGATTTTGTCGGAAAGTTTTTGGGACCCGAAGCTTCTTCCTGGGACAACTTTTTCCAAAAATCCAACGGTGAATTTTGATGAAATCGCATCAAGAGAAAATTCCGTTTCGGGATATATGTATCAAACCGCCTTTGCAGGAGGAACAGTGAGAACGGAGTTTGAGGTTATAACGGGCCTTTCTTGCGATGAAATTCCCGCAGGAGCAGTTCCCTGGCAGTATGTTGAGGAGGAAATCCCAACCTATGCCTCTGCCTTTAAAGAATTAGGCTACACAACTACATTTTTGCATACCTATACCTCTGACTTCTATTTAAGAGATAAAACCTATTCAAAGCTTGGCTTTGATAAAACTTATTTTGAGGACGATTTAGGAAAAATCGGGGAAGTCCCTCAAAAACTCAGCGGTTTTTATATTTCCGATGATTCATTTGCGGATTATATTAAGTATGTCCTTGAGAAAAATAAAGATACTCCTAACTTCCTTTTTGGAATAAGTATGGAGAACCACCAGCCTTACATAAGTAAATATAGTTCCTTTGATGTCAGCGTTAAAAATTCAAAAATAAGCAATAACATAATGGAGGAAGTTAAACACTATACCCAAGGGGTTTATAATTCTGACAAGGCTTTAGGGAAGCTTATTGACTATGTGGATAAAAGAGAAAAAGAAACAATCCTCATATTCTTTGGAGACCATCTTCCAAACTTAGGGGAAAACAAAGGAGCCTACCGTGAAAGCGGTTTTATAGAAAAAGGTGAAATGAGCGATGAGGACTGGGAAAAGATTTTAAGAACACCATTTTTAATCCACAGCAATTTCCCGCTCAGCGAAAGCAAAATCTTAAAAACAGGAAAGGATAATCTCATTTCTTCATATAGCCTTTTGACAGGTGCATGTGAGCTTATGGGTGCACCAAGAACACCTTTTATGGAGTTTTTAAGTGACTATAACGAAGCAATTACATATTATAATGCAAGACTTAAAATTACGCCCAATAAAATTCAAAAGCGATATATAAACGGCCATAGGCTTATAACTTATGACTTAATCCACGGCGAAAAATATATAAAAGAGCTTAACTCTCGTTAAGCTCTTTTGCTTTTTATAACAACCTCACCGCTCTTGTATTTTGAAGGTGTTACCCCCATATATTGCTTAAAAAGACGATAGCCGTAGGAGATATTATTTACGCAAAGCTCACGGCACGCCTCCTCAAAGGGTATTTCTGATTTTTGCATTTTTTCTGCAATTCCTAAGACTTTCTCTCTTCCGATGTAACGGGAAATAGTTATTCCGTTCACTTTGCTGAAACAGGCATTTATATAATTAGGGGTTTTATTGAGGCTTTTTGCAATATCCTCCAGAGAAATTTTTTCGCAAATATGCTCCTCAATATAGTTTTTAACCTGTCTGCTTATCTTTTCAAAGGAGGGACTGCAATGCATTTCTTTTCTGGCTTTTTGTGCATAGGCATTCATCTTTTGTAAAATTCCTAAAACTCTCAGAGCAGTTGCAAATGTGTTTAAATCAGAAGACCTTTCAAGCTCCGTTATAATGGAAATAAGTTCTCTGCGGATTTCTTCCGCCTCACCTCCCGGCATTACGACAAGAGGGAGTATAATCCCCTCTTTGTCAGGCGGAGGATTTATATCTTTAATGATTTCAAGGGCATAGTCCATCCCGACCTGAACGGTAAAACATTCGTTATTTTTATCCATGCCGTGTAAACGGACCGGAAGATCGCGGAATATAAGAAAAACGCTCCCCTCTTTAATGTTATAAAGCTGGTCATAAAGCTCCATTTGGAAATTCCCACGGATATTACAAACAATCTCAAAACTCTTGTTATGTCCGTTATAATCAGCAAAATATTCCTCAGAGCTGAAATGGTGAGCAAATCCTATAGAGGGTATAGCATCAAATTGCAGAAACCCGTAATACATTTTTTTCACATCCTTTTCTCTATTATAACATATAATTGTTGTTTTGTATAGTATAAGTTGTTTTGTATATTGAATTTATATTTTTTAAGTGCTAAAATGAGGCTAAAATAAAGTGTAGTTCACTTAAAAAAGGAGAGAAAATTATGAAAAAAGCGTATTTTTTTATTGATGATGTTATCTGGTGTTTGAGAGATTTAGCGAGAAATAAACCTGCGTCACTATTTGATGTGCCGTTCTTTAAGGTTTTAAAAGAGGCTTATGACAGATACGGAGTAAAAACACAGCTCAATCTTTTCTATCGCACAGATTATGCCTATGGCTATGACGAATTTACACTTGCAGAAGTTCCTGATACATATAAAAAGGAGTGGGAAGAAGCTTCCGATTGGCTCAAACTTTCTTTTCACGCCAAACAGGAATTCCCTGACTATCCCCATATCAATGCAAGCTATGATGATGTTAAGAAATTATTTGAAGATACCCAAAGAGAAGTATTCCGTTTTGCAGGAGAAAATTCCTTTACTTATGGCATCACACCTCATTGGCTCCCTATGAGTAAAGCGGGGGTAAAAGCACTTCGTGATTGCGGAGTAAAGCTTATGAACGCATCCTTTGGCGGAGAGGCAAAGGAATTTGACGGAGATTTTTCATCACTGCCATATGGTCACGCATTCAGACTCCTGCAGAATCGTCAGCCTGAAAGCAAGGTATTTACAAGGGATACCAGAGACACGGCAATCGCAAATTCTCTTTGTGCCTATAACCACGTTCCTGATGGTCATCCCGCAGTGTGGGGAACAGATTTTTCAATGTATTACGATAAGGAAACAGATATGAATTTCAAGCATTTTACAAGTTGTTCAGCTCTAAATCTCATTCCTTATGCAGAAATAGAAACGGACCTTGCACCGCTACTCGAAAATGAGTTTTTATGCATAGCAGACCACGAAGAATATTTCTTTGAGGATTATTTTGCATATCAAAGTGATTATGCCGAAAAAATCTATAAACTGGGGGAAATTTTAAAAGAAAATGGATATGAGTTTTTCTTTATTGATGAACTGGTAAAGTAGAAAGTATAATTAAAAAGAGTCTAACTTTCGTTAGGCTCTTTTTGTGTATCAAGAGGTATTTGCATTCCGCTGTGGTCGATTGTATAGTTGTCTTTTAAGATAAGTTCGGAAATAGGAACGATTTTATAGCCGTCCTTTTGGAGTTTTTCTAAAATAGCAGGCAGTGCCTCAGGCGTGTTTTTTGCTGCATTATGGAAAAGAACGATTGAGCCGGGCTTAACCTTGCTCACAACCCTTTCCGTAATCTCTTGGGCGGAGAGATTTTTCCAATCCAAGCTGTCAACATCCCATTGAATGGTGTAGTGCCCGCTCTCCCGCATAGCACCGATTACGGCGTTGTCATAATCGCCGTAAGGTGCACGGAAAAGAGTCGGTTTCTTCCCCGTTATCTTTTTGATTTTATCATCGCATTTTGTAACCTCTTCAATCATCTGCTCTTTTGAAAGAGAAGTCATATGAGGATGGGAGTTGGAATGGTTCATAATCTCGTGTCCTGCGTCGGAAAGCTGCTTTACGGACTCGGGATATTTATCAACCCAGCTTCCTACAACGAAAAATGTCGTCTTAACCTTGTATTTATCAAGAATTTTGATAAGCTCTTCCGTATCCTCGTTGCCCCAGGCGGCGTCAAAGGAAATGGAAATAACCTTATCGTCTTCTCCCTTTTGAACGCAGTATATAGGCAAATCCCGCTCGGTATTTGCAGTTGGGGTTGTGGCTGCCCTGCCAAAAACCACCGCAAGTATTAAAAGGGCACAGCAAAGAATAACTGTCCACCCTCGCTTTTTATTTATCACCCAGATTTTCATTTTTACACCTCCGTATAACCAATATATTAGGGAAATTTTGCTTTTAGAATGGGGAGAGAATTCCTTTTTAGTAAAAATATTTAAAAAACACAAAAAA
>JAZROF010000049.1:0-4972 GCA_045648565.1 Clostridia bacterium
TGCGATTGCAGAAACAATACAGATTATAGAACCGATTGCAATAGCGCTTGTCATACCAACAGCACCAAGGCTTCCTGTAAATTTAAGAAGAAGTGTTGTAACTAAAAGTGTAGCAATCGCCATACCTGAAACAGGGTTGTTACTGCTTCCAACAAGGCCAACCATACGGGATGAAACTGTTGCGAAGAAGAAGCCGAAAACTACAACCAAAACTGCACCTAAGAATGTAACAGGGATTGCAGGAACGAGCCATACCAAGAAAGTTAAAATTACGATTGCGATTAAAACCACAGCCATATTAATATCTTGTGAAGTTCTTCCTGTGTCAACAGCCTTAGAGCCGAAAGCACTCTTTATAGCGCCGGTAAAAGTCTTAACAATAAGCGGAAGAGATTTAATAAGGCTTATAACACCGCCTGTTGCAAGAGCACCTGCGCCGATATATCTTATATATGTTGACCAGATTGCAGAAGCTCCGCCCTCGGCATAAAGCTCGCCAATTGGAACAGTTCCCGGAGCGAGAACAAGTTTTTCTCCAAAGAGAACAATCATAGGGATTAAAACCATCCAGCTGAGTACACCGCCTGAGAACATATAGGAAGAAATTCTCGGACCGCATATATAACCAACGCTTAAAACTGCAGGATAAACCTGAGTTCCGATTGCGCCTGCGAAGCCTTTGAAGAAGTTGCCTACATTTAATGTTATTTCTCCTGCTGCAACCTTAAGTCCGTCAATTATGAACTTAAAGAGTGCCGCAAAACCCATACCTGCAAAAACTGTGGAGGCATTAGCACCGCCCTCTTCCCCTGCAAGTAAAACCTCAGCACAAGCAGTTCCCTCAGGATAAGGGAGAATGCCGTGTTCTTTAACGATAAGGGCATTTCTAAGCGGAATCATAAAGAAAACGCCAAGAAGTCCGCCGATTAAAGCGATAAGAGTTATGCTTATGATACCCGGCTTGTCCATAACGCCCTCTTTTGCCCAAAGGAACAAAGCAGGAAGAGTGAAAATCGCACCTGCGGCAACAGATTCTCCGGCAGAACCGATTGTCTGAACAACATTACTCTCAAGTATAGAGCTTTTCCGCATAAGAACGCGGATAACTCCCATAGATATAACTGCGGCAGGGATGGATGCCGAAACAGTCATTCCTACACGAAGTCCAAGGTAGGCATTGGCCGCACCAAATATTACTGCGAGAAGAATACCCAATATAATAGAAGTAACAGTAAGTTCGGGTGTAACTCTCTCGGCAGGAATATATGGCTTGAAATTTTTTTGATTATTCATATATTCTCCATTCCGTCACATTTTTGCGACTAATTATAATTTGATATAATTATATCATAATTGCCCCTGAAAAGCAACAAAAAAACCTAATTAAAAAACGGTTATAATAAGGAAAGTTTGGTATTCTTTCTCTATTATAGCCATTTTGTTTTTTAAAAATATCGGAAGTCTCCGTCCTAAAAAGGAAAATAATTATTGTAAACCAAATTTAAAAGTTAAAACCCAAAGTGGATAAACCTTGATTTTACGCTATTTCTGGGGATAACTATGGGTTTTACCCCCGATTTTTATAAAAAATAAGTTATACCTGTGGATAATGTGGAAAAGTCTGCGAATAACTATTTCACGCGGTTTATTGAGAAAACTATAATATTATGTAAACCAAAAACAAGCAAATTATGTTCACACAAGTTTACATAATATAAACAGTCAATTTATAATACACAACATAACACAACATACTGAAATATAATAAATATGTGCTGACTATGGCACATTTATACACGTGGATGCAAGTGTAAATCTAAAAGATGTTTTCTTGTAAAAAGATATTGACAAAGCTAAAACGTTTTAGTATAATAATGAAGTAAGTTGAAAAGGGAGTGCATTGAAGTAATAAATGCTGATTTTGCACTATAAATCAACACTAAGAAAATTTAAGGAGGAAGAAAAAATGCCAGTATACGAGTCTATAAAAAATGCTGATAATAAAATTGTTATTTCAGCAAAAAACAAAGATTCTGTTACATTCGGTTGGGATAAGGTGGTTGAAAAAATTGCTTCTTTAGTTGATACAACCGAAAAAAATATCGCCATTGATGGATGGTATGGTATTAATTTTGAAAAAATCGCAAATGCGGTTTGCGAAAAATTGTCAGCAAAAGGATTAAAGGTTAACCTTATTGCTGCAGATGAACTTTATAAGTCCAGAGAAGAGATTGTTGCTTACAATCAGCCTTATGTTACCGATGATCCTGGTTTCGGTAAGGTAAATAAGACAGGTGTGATTGAGGACATTATGAATGACGCTGCAATTGCTGATGTTAAAACCAAACTCATGCAAAAAGACAGCGTTGCAATAATATATGGTGTAGGTGCTTCTATTAAAGCATTTGAAGATGCACTTGCTATTAAATGTTATGTTGATAACACACATCAAAAGGTTCAGTGGGATATGTGGAATGGCGATTTGGCTACATTCGGTTGTAAAGAACCTACAAAAGGATATAACTGGAAAGAATATAACTATTCTGACTACTATATGTTAAAGCGTCAGAAGGACTATATGTACGGGGCAATGGATTTCTATGTTGAAAACTATTTTGAAAATGACCTCGTTTTAATTCCACAGGAAGCATATAACGAAATTATGTCTACTCTTGTTAAGTATCCAATACATGAAGTTAAGATATTCAGCCCAGGTCCTTGGGGTGCATACAGATATCATGATATGGACTATCAGGTAGAAGGTCTTGAAAATAACGCATGGAACAAAATCGCAGGTCCTGAGCTTCGTATCCTTATTGATTTTGGCGGAGAGAGAAGCATTTCAATGCCTATGCTTAACGCTATGCAGTATGGTAAAGAACTTGTTGGTGAACTAATTGACAAGCAGTATCCAGGTCTATTCCCTCTCGATATATGGCTTGATGACGGTTGGCATCCAACACCTCAGCCGGCTGAAAGAATTTCTATGCCAATGCATATCCACCCAAGCAGTAAGTATGTTGCTGATCACTTTGATGAGCCTCTTGGTAGATATGAAACATATTACATAGCTGAAGCTTATGAAGGTGCAAACACATGGATGGGATTCCATGATGATGCAGATATTGAAGAATGGGAAAGACTTTGTGAAGAATCACAGAACATAAAGCCAATTGAAAATTGGAAAGACTTTATTGCTAATTGGAGCAGTAAAGAAGGGGATTTATACTTAATTCCACCTGGCACAATGCACGGACACGGTGGTAACCAGATGGTACTTGAAATGGATACAAACCCAAGTATCAACGGAACAGAGTATTCATTCTTTGAATATGACTTTGCAAGACCATCTTGGGATGATGATGCAAAGACAATGACAGGAAAGCCTCTTAAGATGCATCTTGAACACGGCAGAAATATGGAAAAAACAAGAAGAGCTTCTTGGGTTAAAGATAATCTTTTATCCACACCAACTGTTGTAAAATGGACAAAAGAATATTTCATTGACCGTTATAAGAGCACACCTGTAATGCCATATCACGTTGAAAGAATTCACTTTGAAAATGTTGGTGAATATTCAACAGAAGGCAAATTTATGCATATGTTCACATTAACTGTAGGTAAGAAGGTTACACTTCGTTCTAAGACTAACCCAGATTATTATGCAGTATGTGACAAATTCCAAACATTAGTTGTTCCTGCAAGCTTTGGCGATTATGAGATAATCAACGAAGAAGGCGGACGTGTTACTTGCGTAATCCAGAGATGGAAGCAGGGCTAATTATATAGCGATTTAAGTATAGCCATAGCAAAACATTAAATTATGTTTTGCTATGGCTAAAGTAAACTGTTGGGGTATAAATAGTGAATATCTTAGCGATATAGATAATGCTATAGCAATATCGAGATTTAAAGGTATTCAATGCGGAGTGGATTATGCAGAAGGTTTCCGTATGGCAAATGATGCATATCGTGTAATTCCATACAGGGGTCCTTCCTTAAGAGGTTATAAAATGGAAACATATATAAAAGAATATTCACTTAGTGGGAAAACTTTATTTGCAAAAAACGATTTTATAACAATCGGTATACCATTGAACTATGGGCTTAGAATTTCATATCTTTCTTATAATGGAAGTGACAACTTGTTTTTTGAACAACCCAAAGATATGACTGATTTGACTACACCAGAGGGATGGAGAATATACGGAGGGCATCGTTTATGGGTTGCTCCGGAGGGAGATGAAACCTATTATCCGGATAATGAGCCGATATCATACGAAATTTTGGAGGATAAAATAATAATTCGCCAAAAAAATGATCCGTGGCTTATGTTAGAAAAGAGTATGCAGATTTCATTCTTATCCGATGACTCTTTGCAAATTATTCACCAAATAAAAAACACGGATGATAAAACACGAAGATGTGCTTTATGGCCTGTTACATCTGTTGCTCCCGGAGGGACGCAGATAATTCCGCTTAAATATAGTGAGTCAGGGTATAAACCATTGCATCAAATTTCAACTTGGTTTTATACAAATCTTGGAGATGAAAGAGCGACTTATGAACGTGATTCTATTATGCTAAAACACAAGCCGACATCGCAACGTTATAAAATAGGTGTTGGTCATCCGGTGTGTCCTGTTACATATAAGAATAAAGGCGTTGTATTTGAAAAGTCTTTTGAAATTTTTCCGGAGATGGAATATACGGACGGGAATGTTTCTTACGAAACATTTATGTGCGATCATATGGTAGAGCTTGAAAGCTTATCTCCACTTTATGATATTGCTCCCGGAGAAAGTGCAAAACATACAGAAATTTGGAAATTAAAAAAATAGCTATAGATTAGGAGATTATTATGAAATTGAAAGTAGCTGCTGTGGCATTGGCTCACCCATTTGAAGTTGGGTATGAAGAGGCAATCCCATTACTAAATCAAACTGCTGTAACATTAGAGGAAAACGGTATT
>JAZROF010000050.1:0-1571 GCA_045648565.1 Clostridia bacterium
TCTTCCTGAGTTAATCCGTGTTCATTTAAGAGCGATGCATAAGCCTCACCCTCTTCTAAAAAGTCCAGGTCTTTTCGCTGTATATTCTCAATTATTGCAAGAATTGCACTGTCTGTTCTTAAAACATCAATTATTATTGCAGGAATTTTGTCAAGACCTATCATCTTACTCGCCCGAAGCCGTCTTTCCCCCGAAATAAGCTCGTAGCGGTCCTTATCTATCTGGCGAACGGCAATTGGTTGAATTAGTCCGTATCTGCGGATTGATTGGGCAAGTTCTAACAGCTCCTCCTCTCTGATTATCTTTCTGGGCTGGCAGGGGTTTGGTATAATCTTATGTATGTCCAGCTCAAAAACCTTGTTTGGCTCACGCTCATTTGTTAACTTCTTAAACACTACATTTGTTATCATTTGTGCACCTCCGTTTTGGTAATTTTTACCATTTATTTATATTTTAGCATATAAAAAACAATAAAACAAATTTTTTCGTATGCAAAATATGGCATAGGGTGACAGGGAACGAGAGGAAGCGTAATTATGCGACAGAAAGTGGCAAAAAGTCTTAAGAATACTTGAAAAAATTTTTAATATAATGTAAAGACGACCTTGAAAGGAAGAAGAAAATGATAAATTATATATGGGCAGGAATGATAATTTTATCCCTTTTGGCAGGGTTTTTCGGAGGGGACATTGAGAGCGTTACGAAAGGGGCAATAGACGGATGTGCAGATGGTGTGAGCCTTTGCATTTCTCTTTTGGGGATAATGTGTTTTTGGACAGGACTATCCAAAATTGCGGAAAAATCGGGGCTTATCGAGATATTTTCAAAAGTGTTAAGACCGATTACAAAAATCCTTTTCCCAAGGCTTAAAGCGGGGAGCGAAGCGTTATCTGCAATCGTTATGAATATGGTGGCAAATATTTTCGGAATGGGAAATGCGGCAACTCCTCTTGGAATTAAAGCTATAAAAGAGCTTGATAAAATAAATGATAGTTATGACGCGTCTGATGAAATGTGCACTTTTGCGGTCCTCAACACCGCCTCAATCCAGCTTATTCCATCAACCATAATTTCCCTACGCCAGACCTTTGGTTCGGAGGAGGCGGGGATAATAATTGTTCCTGTTTGGATTGTATCAATTCTGGCGGTTACTGTGGCGGTGGTGTCGGCAAAAATTTTTGAAAAGAGGAAGAGGCTATGAGGATTGTTTCAATTTTTGCAATTCCCATAATGATTGCAGGGATAATAATTTTTGGCCTTATAAAAAGGGTAAAGGTCTATGACTGCTTTTTGGAGGGAGCAAAAGACGGGCTTTCTTCTGCAGTAAGTATCCTGCCCCCTTTGGTTGGGCTTGTGGTTGCAATTTCAATGTTTCGTGCATCGGGAATAATCGATATTCTTTCAAGAGTTTTAGCCCCCCTTTTAAAAGTCCTTTTCCTGCCGGCAGAGGTACTGCCTTTGGCATTGCTCCGCCCCGTTTCGGGAAGCGGGTCAATAGCTATTATAACGGATATATTTAAAAACTGCGGACCGGATAGCTTCTCTGGGCGTCTTGCCTCGGTTATGGCAGG
>JAZROF010000051.1:0-59058 GCA_045648565.1 Clostridia bacterium
TTGTTATTTCCGAAGTTAAGGATGTTTTAACTATCCCTGAGGAAGCTTTGTTTATGGGCAAAAATGGTGAAGCAACGGTCTATGTTAAAGGAAAAAAAGTAAAAGATAATGCGATTTTTCCTGATGATTATGAGGCAAGAATGGTTAAGTATGGTAGGTCAAACGGGACAATAGCAGAAATTAAATCGGGACTAAAAGAGGGCGAAATTGTCGTATATAATCAAACTTCAAGAGGTGGAGATGATTTTATGAGTATGATTCAAGGTATGCATGGAATGCAAGGCAGAAATATGGGCGGAGGAATGCCAAATGGAGGAATGCAAGGAGGAAATATGGGCGGCGGAATGCCAAACGGTAATCGATAAAGCAGGGAGGAGTTCTTATGGCAGCAAATCTTATTTCTGATGCAAAGTATATGATTGAAATTCAGAATATGAAAAAGATATATAGGATGGGTGAAAATGAAGTTAGGGCATTAGATGGAATTGACCTTAAAATAGAGCCTAATGAGTTTGTTGCAATAATTGGTCCGTCAGGCAGCGGAAAATCTACTCTTATGAATATGATTGGCTGTCTTGACACACCCACAGAGGGGATATATTTTATTGACGGAAACGAGGCAAGTAAGCTTTCTGATGATGAACAAGCGTTTATTAGAAATAAGAAAATAGGCTTTATTTTTCAGCAGTATAATCTTCTTCCAAAGCTTACGGTTGAGGAAAATGTTGAGTTGCCGCTTATTTATGCAGGAGTCTCTGTAAATGAGCGAAAGGAAATGGCGAAAAAAGCTATGGAACGGGTTGGAATGTATGACAGACGCCAACATAAACCGTCCGAGCTTTCAGGTGGTCAGCAACAAAGGACTTCAATTGCAAGGGCACTTGCTGCAAGACCGCCTATTATACTTGCTGATGAGCCAACGGGTGCACTTGATTCCAAAACTGGTGCGGAGGTGCTTAGTATGTTAAATGAGCTTCACCAAGAGGGAAAAACTGTTATTTTAATTACTCATGATAATAAAATTGCCCATGAGGCAGATAGAATTGTTCGCATAATGGACGGTAAAATTGTCTTTGACAGCAAATTTGATGGCGATAAATCAGAGGTTAATGTGTAAAATTGCGTATAATGGCAAGGATGTGATATAATTGAATTTTTCTCAGGCATTTAAAATGGCGATAAAAAGTATAACGTCAAGTAAACTGCGAACTTTTCTTACAATGCTTGGAATTATAATTGGCGTTTGTGCTGTTATTGTATTGGTAAGTGTTGTTCAAGGTTCAACAGGGCAAATAACAGAGTCTATTGAATCTTTAGGGGCAAATGCAATAAATGTTAATATAACAGGAAGAAACATAAGTAAAAGCATAAGCTATGAGGAAATGCAGTCCTTAACGGAGGAATATCCTGACACAATTGAATATGTTGTTCCTAAAATGACGGCATCAAATGCAATGGTTAAAAATGGTAGTGAAAACATATCAACAACCGTTACAGGAACAAATGATGCATATCTTTATGTTAGTGACAGAGAGATTATGATCGGCCGTTTTATCAATGGTCTTGATGCAGAAAACAGGCGTAGGAATGCGGTAGTTGGCACCTATATTGTAAGTGAGCTGTATGGTGGGAAAAATCCAATTGGAGAAACCATAAAAATAAATAATGAAATATTTAATATTGTAGGCGTTTTAGAAGCTGTTTCTGATGGAGAGAGAGGCTCTGATGATGATATAGTTATTGTTCCATATACATCAGGAAGAACGCTTTTTAAAACTAATTCTATAAGGACGTATACGGTCTGGGCAACGACATCGGATACTGTTGAGCGAGCAACGGAGAATATTAAACGCTTTTTATTCCAAAAATTTGGTGATGAGGATGAATATTCTGTATTTAGCATTGCTTCAATGATGGATGCAATATCCGAAATCACAACAATGATGGCACTTTTGACTGCAGGGATAGCGGGTATCTCTCTGGTAGTAGGTG
The DNA here is from genome assembly GCA_045648565.1 of Clostridia bacterium. Lineage (GTDB taxonomy): Bacteria > Bacillota > Clostridia > Monoglobales > Monoglobaceae > SIG454. Next base: position 1,993 of record JAZROF010000051.1, read on the forward strand.
GTATTGGAATTATGAATATTATGCTTGTATCAGTTACGGAAAGGACAAGAGAAATTGGCATAAGAAAAGCTATTGGAGCAAAAAGATTTAGCATTTTAACGCAATTTTTGATCGAGTCAATTGTTGTAAGCTCTTTAGGTGGAGTTTTAGGTATAATAATTGGAACAATTGCCTCAGTGCTGTTGGGAAATTCGATGGGTGTTAATGCATTTCCAAGTTTTGGTGTAATAATTGGTGCATTTTTATTCTCAGCAGCAATTGGAACTTTTTTTGGCTGGGCACCCGCAAACAAGGCGTCGAAGCTTAACCCGATTGACGCTCTACATGCAGATTAAAAAGGAGAAAGAATATGAAAAAAATTATTTCAGCAGTTTTGGTAACTGTAATGCTTTTATCATTTAGCTCTATCTATGCCGAAAGATATGCAGATGTTCCAGATGGGATGGCTTATAGCAGTGCAATAGAAAATCTAAGCAATTATGGGATAGTTTCAGGGTATGACGGATATTTTAATCCTGGTGGAAATATAACCCGGGCGGAAGCAGCTAAAATCACCGCTATTGTGGGTGGGATTGATGACGATGCTTCCTTAAAGGGTGGTATTAAAAAATTTAGTGATGTCGAAATTGGCAAGTGGAGCACAGGCTATATCAACGCAGTATCAGATGCAGGGTATATTTTAGGTTATCCAAATGGTAACTTTATGCCTGATAACAACATAACATATGCAGAAATAACAACTATTGTTTTAAGATTATTAGGATATGATTCCTCTGTTTTAGGTGACAATTGGCCTTATTCTTATATGCTTAAGGCAAGAGAGCTTGGAATAACTGACGGGGTTACGCTTAGTGATTTTGATGTTGTAACAAGGGCACAAGTCTGTGCGATTATTGATAATGCTTTAAGCAAAACGTTGTATGGTAAAAATGAGATACTTGCATCAGGGGTATCAGGACTTAAATATTCAGAGCCTATTGTTATAAGAAGTGAAGACGTTTATGTAAGTCTTGCACCTTTAGGAATAACCCCTTTAAATGTGGATAACTATACAATTGTTCGTGACGGGAAAGCGGCAACCGTTTCAAACCTCACCCTTTATGATGTTGTATATAAATCTGAGAATAACAAAACTCTATATGTTTATTGTGATAAAATTTCCGGGGTATATAGAGAGGCATATCCAACCAAAGCAGATGTTGAATCTGTTGAGATTTCTGGAAATGTTTTTGAAATTGAAACAAGAGGTGCAAAAGAAAAGCTTGGAGAGAAAGCAAATTCATATAAGTTAAACTCAAAAATTACGGCACTTATTGGAAAAGATGGAAAAATTGTTGATGTTGTAGATTTAAGCTCATCAGGAAACGGCGGATACGGAGTTCTGCTTTCAGTCAGTGAAACTGTAGAAGATAGCGTTTATGATAAAGGCGAAGAAAAGTATTATATCAATCTTTTAACAGGAGACGGGAAAAATGTCTCTTATGAAACGAAAAAAGATTACAGTGAATATATCGGAGCGGTTGGAAGAATAAAGTTTGATGAGGATGGCTTTGCTACCTTTATAAGAGAAGTAAATAAAACTGAGCTTAGCGGGGAAATTGATAAGAGCAAAAATAAAATAGGGGACACATATCTTACAACAGATGCCACTTTAATTGAACTTGTATATGAGCCTGAAACTCATACGGGAACGGCAGTTGCGGTAGTTATGGATATAGAGGATATTGCTGTTGAAGAAATATACAACAGTAATGTAGTTTTTGCCCTTAAGACGGGAGATTTTGACGATGTTTCCTTTGCTGTTTTTAAAAATGTAAGTAACAATGGTTATACTTACGGAGTTTTGACAGACTGTAATGTTTTTTTATCGGATATGAATGTAAGCAGTTCATATAAGGTTATATCAAATGGAGAGGAAAGAAGTTATAGCACTTCTTTTGGAAAAGGAATTGATAAAGGAATGCCGGTTGCTATGATACTCGATGGCACAACTCTTAAAAGCATCTTCACTCTCCGTAATGCAGGGATGGGGAAACTTACTGCTATAGATGGCATAAGAGTTAAAATCGGTAACACGGTTGTTGAGCTTTCAGATGATGTGCAAATATATAAGCACTCGTCAGGAAGTGGATACAAAAGCCTTTCATTAAGTCAGGCGCAGAGCTATAAAGGCAGCACGGCAAGTGTATTTACCGATGCACAAACTGCAAAAGGCGGCATTGGTCGAGTTATTATAATATACGAATAGAAGATTTTCTTTGTTCTTAAAAATTGTAAAAAATGATTTTATATCCGTCAAAAGCTCAAAAAATATTATAAAAAATCACAAAATTAGATGAATTATCTTGATTTCTGAAAAATTTTGATGTATTATAGTATTAGTTTATAAAAATACAAAGGAGAGAAAAATAATGAAATTGATTTACACAGGCAAAACAAAAGATGTTTATGAACTTGAAAACGGGAATGTTATGCTTAAGTTTAAGGATGACTGCACAGGTAAAGACGGCGTTTTTGACCCGGGCGAAAACAGCGTTGGTTTAACCATTGATGGTATCGGTAAAGAAAACTTAAAAACATCCGTTTATTATTTTGACCTCCTTAAAGAGGCTGGAATTAAAACTCACTATGTGAGCGCTAATATTGATGAAGCTACTATGGAGGTTCTTCCTGCAACTGTTTTCGGTCACGGTCTTGAGGTTATTTGTCGTCTTGTAGCAACAGGAAGCTTTATAAGAAGATACGGCGAATATATTGAGGACGGAACTAAACTTGAAGGCGGATATGTTGAATGCACATTCAAAAATGACGAAAAGGGAGTTCCGCTTGTAACGGGCGAAGGATTAGCTGCTCTTGGCGTTATGACCCCAGAAATGTTTGAAAGTATGAAAGAACAGACTCTTAAAATAACAAAGATTGTAGCTGACGACCTTAAGAAAATCGGTCTTGACCTTTGGGATATTAAGTTTGAGTTTGGCTATAACAATAACGAAGTTATTTTAATTGACGAAATAGCATCAGGAAATATGAGAGTTTACAAGGGTGATGAAATTGTTGACCCTGTTGAGCTTACAAAGCTTATCTTAAACAGATAAATTGGTTTTGCAAAATATTACAAAATTTGTTGACAAACCGAAATTCGTATGGTATAATCTTAAAAGTATAAAGGCGTTGACGAAGAGTGCGTGAAAATATGCCCTAAAGAGAGATGGCGGTTGGTGTGAGCCATTGGAACAGTTTTTATGTTTGTAGCTTCCGAGCCGGGAGGAAGAAAGCATTTTTGTTAGTAGAACCTCTCCGTGATTGCTGCGTTAAGGCATAGGAGTTGTTTGACTCCAAGAGTGGCGGATATTTCGCAATTTGAGTGGTACCGCGGGTGAATGAATTTTACACTCGTCTCAAAGAAATCTTTGGGACGGGTGTTTTTTTAGTCCCATATAAAGGAGGAGATAGAAATGGAACAAATGACAGGTCTTGATTTGAAAATCAAGGAAATGGCCGGCCGTATTAAAGAACTTCGTGAAATTGAAAACATTTCCGTAGAAGAAATGGCGGAGAAAACAGGTGTTTCTGTTGAAGAATACCAAAACTGTGAAAACGGCATAAGCGATTTAAACTTTGCATTTATTTATAGATGCGCTGCGGCTCTTCGTGTCAATGTTACGGATATTATTGAAGGATACAGCCCAAAACTTAGATCCTATACAGTAACACGCTCAGGCTCCGGACAGAAAATCGGAAAAGCTCATGGTATGACATACTACAATATGGCATACGCTTTTCAAAATAGAATTGCAGAACCTCTTTATGTTCACAGCGTTTATGATGAAGAGGCGCAAACCAGGGACATAGAGCTTACAACTCATGAGGGACAGGAATGTGATATTGTTATCGAGGGGCATCTTATGGTTCAGGTTGGTGAACACAAGGAGGTTTTAGGCCCCGGAGACAGTATATACTATGATAGTGATACTCCTCACGGTATGGTTGCTGTAAACGGAAAAGATTGCTTTTTCTATGCCATTGTTTTAAATGCTAAAGGCGAGCCTATGACCGATAAGGAGCTCAAACAGGTGGTTGCGGCTCCTGTGAGAACGGCAAGAAAAGATGAAAAAGACAGAATTTACAGAAAATATATTGATGTTACGGAAAATGAAAACGGAACTCCGACATCGATTACCTTTAAAAATACAGAAAACTTTAACTTTGCATTTGACTTAGTGGATGCTCTTGCAAAGAGAGAGCCTGATAAACTTGCAATGCTTCACATTTCCAAAGATAAGGTCGAGAGAAGATTTACTTTTAAAGATATGAAAAAAGCCTCTGCTCAATGTGCGAACTACTTTAAGACCCTTGGAATTAAAAAGGGCGACAGAGTTATGCTTGTTTTAAAGCGTCATTATCAGTTCTGGTTTGCAATGCTTGGTTTAAATAAATTAGGTGCAATTGCAATTCCTGCAACAAACCAGCTTCAGGAACACGATTTTGAGTATCGCTTTAAGAGTGCAGGTGTTAGTGCGGTAATTTGTACAGCTGACGGAGATACAGCTAATCAGGTTGATATTGCAGCGGCAAACTGTCCTGAGCTTACAACAAAACTTATTGTTGGTGGTCAAAGGGACGGCTGGCGTGATTTTGATGAAGAATATACCCGTTACAGCACTCACTATAAGAGGGAAGAAGATGCTCCGGGCGGAGACGATTTAATGCTTATGTTCTTCACCTCGGGAACAACAGGCTATCCTAAAATTGCAGCACACAACTATAAATATGCCTTAGGCCATTTCCATACAGCGAAATATTGGCACAATGTTGACCCCGAAGGGCTTCATTTTACCATTTCAGACACAGGCTGGGCAAAGGCTATGTGGGGCAAACTCTATGGTCAATGGCTTTGCGAAGCGGCAACCTTTGTTTATGATTTTGACCGTTTTGACGCAGCAGATATACTCCCTATGTTTGCAAAGTACCAGATAACAACCTTCTGTGCACCGCCTACAATGCTTCGAATGATGATTAAGCAGGATATATCCAAATATGATTTTTCATCAGTTAAGCATATGTCAACTGCAGGAGAAGCTTTAAACCCTGAGGTATACAGACAATTTGAAAAGGCAACAGGACTTCAGATTATTGAAGGATTTGGACAGACGGAGAGTACAATGATTATAGGAAATATGGTGGGTGCACCTCATAAGATTGGCTCTATGGGTAAACCTGCACCTATATACGATGTTGCTCTTGTGGACTCCGATGGAAATCCTGTTAAGACAAGTGAAAACGGTGAAATCGTTATCAATGTTAAAGATGGTGCCCCTTGCGGGTTGTTTACGGGATATTATAATGCTCCTGATAAAACTGCGGAGGTTTGGTATGACGGATATTACCACACAGGAGATGTTGCGTGGCGTGATGAGGACGGCTTCTATTGGTATGTAGGCCGTGCTGACGATGTTATTAAGTCATCAGGTTACAGAATAGGACCATTTGAAATTGAAAGCGTTATTATGGAACTTCCGTATGTATTAGAATGTGGTGTTTCCCCTGTTCCTGACGAGGTAAGAGGTCAGATTGTTAAGGCAAGTATCGTTTTGGTTGACGGAACTGAGCCGACAGAGGAGCTTAAAAAGGAAATACAGACTTACGTTAAGGAAAAAACGGCTCCTTATAAGTATCCGAGGATTGTTGAATTTAAGGAAAGTCTTCCTAAAACAGTAAGCGGTAAAATACAGAGAAACTTACTCTAAAATATTAAATTTTATGTAAAATAAACACCCCATCTGGGGTGTTTATTTTGTTGACATTATAAAAAAAATAGGTTATAATAAAATAGTTAGATTATACCAAAAAGAAAGCGATAAAGTGCGATGAAAATTCTTGATAAAATCAACTCATCAAACGACTTAAAAGCTCTAAATAATTCGGAGATTAATGAGCTTTGTCGAGAAGTCAGAGAGTTTTTAGTTGAAAAGGTTTCTAAAACAGGAGGGCATCTTGCATCCAATTTGGGTGCGGTTGAACTTACTGTTGCTTTGCATCGCTCTTTAGACCTTGAAAAGGATAAAATTGTATGGGATGTAGGACATCAATCTTATGTTCATAAGATATTCACGGGCAGGAAAAGTGATTTTGATAAGCTTAGAGAGATGGATGGCTTGTCAGGTTTTCCGAAAACAGAGGAAAACGAAGCAGATGGGTTTAATACCGGACACAGCTCAACTTCGATTTCGGCGGCACTTGGAATGGCTACGGCTAATAAATTGTTGGGAAGCGACGGAATAGTTGTGGCAGTTATCGGTGACGGGGCAATGACCGGTGGTATGGCTTATGAAGCCTTAAATCATGCCGGGAGCCTCAAAATCCCAATGATTATAATTTTAAACGATAACGGGATTGCTATTTCTCCAAGCGTGGGCCTTTTATCAACTCAGCTTAACCGATTGAGAGTAAGCCCTGGATATTTCAAATTCAAAAGAGGACTTAAAAAGACAACCAGAAAAATTCCTTTTGTCGGAAAATCTATTGAAAGAGGATTTTCGAGGTTTAAAAACAGCTTGAAAAGAATAATAGTTAAAGACGGAATGTTTGAAAGCCTTGGGGTTAAATATATGGGTCCTGCCGATGGACACGATGTTGAAGAAATTGAGCTTCTTATAAATGAAGCTAAAAAAAGCGGCGAACTTACTGTTATCCATTTACAGACTAAAAAGGGAAAGGGTTATATTCCAGCAGAAGAGCATCCGGATGTTTTTCATGGTGTTTCAGCTTTTAATCCCGAAACAGGACAAGTTTTAGCAGGAGAAAATACAACATATTCAAAAATATTCGGAGAAACCTTGGTCGAAATTGCGGAAGAAAATGAAAAAGTTGTTGGTATTACAGCAGCAATGCCTGATGGAACTGGAATGACTGAGTATGCATCAAAATTTCCCGATAGATTTTATGATGTGGGAATTGCAGAGCAACACGCCGTAACATTTTCAGCAGGACTTGCAATTCGCGGTATAGTGCCGATTTTCGCGGTTTATTCTACTTTTCTTCAAAGAGGTTATGACCAGCTGCTCCACGATGTTGCCCTTCAAAATTTGCACTGTATTTTTGCGATTGACAGAGCGGGTATAGTTGGCAGAGACGGTGAAACTCATCAAGGGGTCTTTGATTTATCTTATCTATCACATTTGCCTAATTTTACTATTATGGCACCCTCAAATGGCGATGAGCTTAAAAAAATGCTCTATTTTGCCACAAATGAATGCAAAGGACCTGTTGCAATACGGTATCCACGAGGAGAGGCTGATTTAGAGAATAGTGATGAAAAAATAGAATTTGGCAAGGGTAGAGCTTTAAAAAATGGAACTGATGCAGTAATAATAGCTATAGGTTCATCAGTTCAAGATGCCCTTAAAGCTTCCGAATTACTTAAAGATAAAGGAATAAGCACAGCGGTTCTTGATATGCGGTTTGCAAAGCCATTTGATTACACTCTTGCCAAAGAATATATTGAAAAGTGCAAGGTTATTGCAACTGTTGAAGAAAATGTTTCTGTTGGTGGACTTTACACCGCAGTTAAAGAGATTTGTTCAAAAGAAATTTTACGTTTTGCACTTCCCTGTGAGCCAATACATATGGGCTCTATTGCGGAAATTAAGAAGAAATATGAGATTGATGGCGAAAGCATCGCAAAAAGAATTATAGAAAAATTATAAAATCGGGTGTTTAAATGGCAAAAATCAGACTTGATGTTTATTTATTTGAAAATGGATATGCAAAAAGCAGAAGTGCAGCTCAGGCTCTTATTATGGAAGGCATTGTTTATGTTGACAATCAAAAAGCAATGAAGGCCGGAGATATGATAAACGGCGATGAGAAGGTTGAAGTCAGAGGAAAGGCTCTTGAATATGTGAGCCGTGGCGGACTTAAGCTTGAAAAAGCAATGAAAAGCTTTGATATTTCACTTGGTGGCTGTGTTTGTATGGATATTGGTGCATCCACGGGAGGTTTTACCGACTGTATGCTTAAAAATGGTGCTAAGAAGGTGTACTCTGTTGATGTAGGCTATGGTCAACTTGCGTGGAAACTAAGACAGGACGATAGAGTTGTTAATATGGAAAGGACTAATATTCGCTATGTTGAGAGAAAGGATATTGAGGATGATTTAGATTTCTTCTCAGTTGATGTTTCCTTTATTTCTCTTAAAAAGGTATTACCTGTTGCATATAATCTTTTAAAAGATGGTGGCAGCGGCGCGTGTCTTATAAAGCCGCAGTTTGAAGCAGGACGTGAAAAGGTTGGTAAAAAGGGTGTTGTGAGAGATATAACAGTCCATAAAGAAGTTATTGAAAATGTCCTTGAATTTACAAAGGAAATTGGATTTTCAATTAAAGGGCTTGATTTTTCACCAATTAAAGGCCCTGAGGGAAATATTGAATATTTAATGTATGTTGAAAAAAGTTGCGATGAGTCTGTTGAGTTTGATATTGATAAAATTATTGAAGATTCGCATAGATTAAATAACTAAATTATCAGGGGGAAGAAAATATGAAGAGAATTTCTATTATCTCAAACATTGAAAAGGATATAGATTTAGTTCAAACGACAAAGCTTGTGAATATCCTGTCGTCTTTTGATAAGGAAGTATTGCTTGATAATTCCATTAATCTGTCGGATTCCCTAAAAGTTACAAAGGTGAGCAATAGTGAGCTTTCAAAGGCAGATATGGTTGTTGTCTTGGGCGGAGATGGGACAATACTTGAAGTTGCTGAAAGTGTTGCAAAGGAAAATACCCCTGTCCTTGGAATTAATCTTGGGAATTTGGGATTTTTATCTCAAACAGAGGAAGTTTCAAAGGAGATATTTACAGAGATTTTTTCAGGTAACTATTCCATAAGAGAATGTATGATGCTTTCTGCAGAAATTATTGAAAATGGTAAGGTTACAGAAGAATTCACTGCGTTAAACGATATTGTTTTAAAAGGTGAGCTTTCCAGAATGGTAAATATAAGGCTCGATATAGACGGGACAAATACTAATAATTACCCGGCAGATGGGGTCATTATTGCGACGGCAACAGGCTCAACAGCCTATTCGCTGTCAGCAGGCGGGGCGATTGTTCATCCTGAATTGGATGCAATAATGATAACACCAATTTGTCCTCATACACTAAAAGCAAGATGTATGTTGGTTCCTGACAGTAAAACGGTTGAGGTTTCTTTTGCAAAACCATATAGGAACAATGCGATTTTAAATGTTGACGGAAAACGGGGCTATGTTTTTTCGGAAAATACTTCCATAAAAGTTAAAAAATCTAATTATAAAGTGAAATTTATCAACCTAAATAAGCGAAATTTTTATGATATTATAAGAGAAAAAATTGCTGACAGAACAATATAGAAGAAAGGGGGATTTACCGTGCTTAAAGAATTATACATAAAGAACATTGCTGTAATTGATGAAGTTATAATCGATTTTGAAAAAGGCTTCAATGTTTTAACAGGGGAAACAGGAGCAGGTAAGTCCATCCTTATAGACGCAATAAATATGGTTATCGGCAGTCGCTCAAATAAGGAACTTGTTAGAACTGGGGCTGAAAAGGCTATGGTTAGTGCCACATTTGAGGTTAAATCACAAGAAGTCAAAGAAAAACTTGATGAATTTGGTGTTGAACTTGAAGATGACAGTGTTATATTGGCTCGACAGATAAGTGCTGATGGGAAGAGTGTGAGTCGATGCAACGGAATGATGCTTCCTCTTGCAAGTGTGCGTGAAATCGGAGAGCTTTTAGTTGACATACATGGGCAACATGATAATCAAAAAATTATGAATAAAAATAATCATATTGATTTTCTGGATAACTATGGGAAATATTACGGTCTAAAAGATAAATATAAGGAAATTTTTGCTGATTATAAGAGAATTTTAAAAGAACTTGATGAATTAAAAGGTGATAAAGAAGAAAGAGAAAGACGCCTTAGTTTACTTGAATTTCAAATAAATGAAATTGAAAGTGCAAGACTTAAAATTGATGAAGATATGGTTTTGGAAGAGAGAAGAGCTTTCTTGCAAAATGCAGAAAAGATTGTTTCAGGGGTTCAGACTGCCTATGATGAGCTTTACGGCGGAGAATATGATGAGTCAGCCTTTGACCTTTTAATGAAAGCTGTAAAAGAACTTGATAACGTTAAGGAGTTTGATGAAAAATTAAGCTCATACACGGAAAGGTTAAGCTCTGCTATGGCCGAAATTGAGGATATAACAGGAGAGCTTAAAAGCTTTTTAAATAAAGCAGATTACACAGAAGGCGAACTTGATGAAGTTGAAACAAGGCTTAATGTTTTAAATAACCTTAAACGAAAATATGGAAACTCTATTGAAGATATAAATAGTTATTTGACTAAAATTAAAGATGAATGTGAAAAATTTACCCAGAGCGAAGAAAATATAGAGAAGCTTACAACAGAAAAGGAAAAAATAGAGGCGGAAATAGTAAGCGTTTCAACAGAATTAACTAAAGCTCGAAAAAAGGCGGGTTTAGAGCTTGAAGAGAAAATTTCAAGTGAGCTTTCTGACCTTGATATGCCAAATGTTAGATTTGTAGTCTTGATTGAAAATACTGATTTTAACAAAAACGGTTGTAACAGCGTTGAATTTTTGATTTCTGCCAATGTTGGTGAAGAGCCCAAGCCTATGAATAAAATTGCATCAGGCGGCGAGCTTTCCAGAATTATGCTTGCAATTAAGTCGGTTATGGCAGATTCTGAGATTTCCGAAACTATGATATTTGATGAAATTGATACCGGAGTCAGTGGTAGAGCAGCTCAAAAAATTGCTGAGAAAATTGCAGGGTTTTCAGGGGAGTGTCAAGTTTTTGCGGTGACTCATCTTGCTCAGATTGCTGCAATGGCAGATACTCATTATAATATTAAAAAAGAAAGCCGAGATGAAAAAACCTATACGAGTGTTACAAAGCTTGATGATGACGGTCGAATTGCTGAACTTGGCAGAATTATAGGTGGAGTTTCGGTTACCGAAACAACGCTTAAAAGTGCAGAGGAAATGCTTATGTTGGCAAAAAATATTAAAACTGGCAGGTAGGTATGGAAAAAAACGGATATATTGTGTCAGCAGATGGTGATACAGTTAAAATAAGAATTGACAGAGATTCTGCATGTGGAGGAAATTGTGCCCACTGTCACGGTTGTTCCTCTGAAATGATTATTGAATATAAAAACTGTTGTGATTTTAAAGAAGGGGAAATTGTTAAAGTTACAATGGATACCAAAAGGTTTTTTAAAAAAGCATTTTTGGGATATGGTCTGCTTGTTATAGCAATGATTTTTGGCGGAATATTAGGATATTCTCTTTTTAAAAGTGAGGCTATATCAGCAATTTTTGCTTTAGTTTTTCTTGCATTTATTTTAATGATGCTCAAAAAAGTGCAAAAAGAGGATAGGGAAGAAATTAAGGTTGAGAGAATTTTAGATTAAAGGATAGATTTGATGCTTATTTCCATTGACGGACTTTGTAAAAATTTTGGTGAAAGAAGAATACTTGATAACATTAATCTTACCATAGAGGAAAAAGGACGCTATGGTTTAATTGGCGTTAATGGAGCAGGAAAATCCACACTTTTGGATATTATAATTGGTAATTTAGATTATGAAGCAGGAAATATCTATAAAAACGAAAATACTACAATTGGGTTTTTAAAGCAGAATAATGGACTTGAGCGAGATTGCACCATAATTGAAGAAATGCAAAAACCTTTTTCTGATGTTTTACTGGCTCAGGAAAGAATGATTTTCTTTGGTGAAAAAATGGGGCAAATCGTTGATAAGGAAAGCGCTGAATATAAAGCGGCTTTAGGGGAATATTCAAAGTGCCAAGCAATTATTGATAGCCGTGACGGATATAATATTGATGTAAAAATTGCAACTATTTTAAACGGAATGGGCTTTGCAGATAAAGATACAAATACCATAATAAACACCCTAAGTGGTGGCGAAAAAACAAGACTTGCCATAGCTAAATTACTTCTTGAAGAACCTAACCTTTTAATACTTGATGAGCCTACAAACCATCTTGATTTTAAAACATTAAATTGGCTTGAAGAATATTTGATTTCATATAAAGGGGCAATTTTAGTTGTATCCCACGATAGGTATTTTCTAGATAAAATTGTTGATACTGTCTTTGAGGTTGAAAGAGGTAAACTTTATACTTATAAGGGAAATTATTCTAAGTATCTAATTTTAAAAGAAGAACGCAGGGAAAGACAGCAAAAAGAGTATGAAGCCCAACAGGAAGAAATCACCAGAATGCAGGCGTATATTGATAAAAATATAGCCAGAGCATCAACTACAAACAGTGCCAAATCCCGTATAAAAGCACTTGAAAATATGGAAATTATTGAAAAACCCGACGGCGACCTTAAGGCGATGAAATTGAAGTTTGAAACTACGAGAGAGCCTTATAAAGATGTCTTGAAAGTTACGGATCTTGAAGTTTGTGTCGGTAGCGAGAAGAAGGTGCTTTGTAAGAATATAAATCTACACATAAGAAAAGGTGAAAAAATTGCAATTATCGGGGATAACGGAATAGGAAAATCTTCTTTTTTAAAGACTATTCAAAATATCATTCCTCATTATAACGGCACAGTTGAGTGGGGAAAGAATGTAACGCTCAGCTATTATGAGCAGGAAAACTTAAATATAAATCAGGATAAAATTGCAATCGATGAGCTATGGGACAGATTCCCTCATATAAGCGAAACTGATATAAGAAAGGTTTTAGGAAGTGTCCTTCTAACTCGCGATGATGTTTATAAGCCTGTCAGGATTATAAGCGGTGGTGAGAGAGCGAAACTTGCTTTTTGCATAATTATGCTTGAGAGGGCAAATGTGATAATTCTTGACGAACCAACAAATCACTTGGATTTAGTCTCAAAAGAGGTTTTAGAAAAGGCACTTACAGAATATGAAGGAACACTGATTTTTGTATCTCATGACCGTTATCTTTTAAATAAAGTTCCCGATAAAATAGTAGAAATTGAGAAAGATGGCGTATTTGTATGTGACGGCGGATACGAGGATTATAAGGCACGAAAAGAGTTTTTAGCCTCCCAAATGCCCGTAGAAAAAACTAAAAATGTTACTGAAAAGCCAAAAGGTTCGTATCGTTCTAAAGAGCAGAGAAAACAGGATTCTGCAAGACGAAATCGAATTAAAGAGCTTGAATTGTTGATAGAAGAAACTGAAGCAGCTATTTTAGTTCTTGAAGAGGAAATGACAAGAGAGGAAGTTTTTTCTAACTTTGCACTGATGAATGAAAAATGCGAAACTTTGAATGAAGAAAAAGAAAATTTAGAGAGCTACTATGAAGAATGGACAGTTCTTTCAGATGAGGCGGAAAGCTGGAAAGGAGATAAAAATGCTACTTAAAAGTGTTGAAATGCAAGGATTTAAATCCTTTGCGGATAAAATCTATCTTGATTTTAATCCCGGAATTACAGCTATTGTTGGGCCTAACGGCTCGGGTAAAAGTAATATTTCTGATGCAATCCGCTGGGTTATGGGGGAGCAGAGCATAAAAACTCTTAGAGGAAGCAAAATGGAGGATGTTATTTTCTCCGGAACTCAAAGCCGAAAACCAATGGGTTTTGCGGAGGTTTCCTTAACTCTTGATAATTCCAAGGGCTTTTTCCCTCTTGATTATGAGGAGATAACCGTAACAAGACGAGTATATAGAAGCGGTGAGGGCGAATATTTTATAAACCGCGTTAGCTGTAGACTTAAGGATGTTCACGAGCTTTTTATGGATACCGGCCTTGGCAGAGAGGGTTATTCTATAATAGGGCAGGGCAAAATTGACGAAATTCTCAGCAATAAATCTGAGGACAGACGCCAGATTTTTGAAGAAGCAGCGGGAATTACTAAGTATAAATATCGAAAAAACGAGGCAGAAAGAAAGCTTAACCATACAACTGATAATTTAACCCGCGTAAAGGACATTATGTCAGAGCTTGAAAACCAGATTGGACCTTTATTTGAGCAATCCGAAAAAGCAAAAAAATATTTAAAGCTTCGTGACGAGCTAAAAGGTATTGAAGTTAATTTATCAATAGTTAAAATTGATAGGCTTAAGAGTGAAATTGAAGAACTTGCTAAAAGTTTAGCACAAACCGATAACGAAATCGAAAAAATCCGAACTGAGGTTGAAAGTAAAGAAAAGATTGTCAATGAACTTTATGAGGATATGTCACTTTGGGATGCTCAAATGGAGCAGTCCCGTGAGGAAGAAAAAAGAACTATTGAAAACATTGGTACTTCAAATAGCAAAATAAGCGTTTTACTTACAGATATTAGCCACTACGAGGAAAACATAAAGAAAATTGAAGAAACGGTTAATGGGTACATAACAGAAGCAAAGGATGCAGAAACTCAGTTTGCAATACTTGAAGAAGAGCTTGAAAAGCTTGAAATTAGATGTGAGGAAATTAAGGCTCGTAAGACTAAACAGGAAAGCGTAATTGAAGAGATAGAAAAGCAAACTCAAAGCAAAAATTCTTTAGTGGAAGATATTAAGTCCGACATAATAGAAAAAAGCTCAGAGATAAATAGAATAAAAGAGCGTATTGCAAATTCTGAGGTTTTAAAGCAGAATTTTGAGGAAAGAAAAAACACTCTTAAAGCTGAGCTTGACGAAAAAGCTGAGGACTATAACAGGCTTTTTGAAAATGTTGAGAATATAAAAACTACTCTTAATAAGAATAAAGAAAGAATGGAAAAGCTTGAAGCTGACCGAGAGCTTACATCAAAAGAACTTGATATAAAAAGGACCGAGAGAACAACTCTTTTAGAAAATTCGGAAAACATTAATGCCGAGCTTAATAAAAAGATTTCCAGAAAAAATATTTTAGAGGATATGGAAAAATCCTTTGAAGGCTTTTCGGGAAGTGTTAAGTCGTTAATGAATGCATCTTCTGTTGAAATTAAAAATGCAAAAATTTATGGTCCCTTTGCAAGGCTTATAAAGGTTTCAAATGAATATTCTGTTGCAATTGACACTGCTCTTTCTAATGCAGGGCAAAATATTGTTGTTGAAACAGAGGAGGATGCAAAAGCTGCTATTGATTATCTAAAAAATAAAAAGAGCGGTCGGGCAACATTCCTTCCAATAAGCACCGTTAAAGAGCGTGCACTTGATGTTTCTAAAATTAAAAATATGAAAGGTTATATTGACTTAGCATCAAATCTTGTTAGCATTGATAAAAGATATGATGCTATTAAGAGTAGCCTTTTAGGGGCAATTGTTGTTGCGGATAATATAGACAATGCAACACTTATTGCAAAGGCGGCGGACTATAAGATTAAGATTGTTACGCTTTCTGGAGAGGTTATGCAAACAGGTGGTGCAATAACGGGTGGAAGTTTTAATAAAACTGCCGGATTTTTGTCACGAGGTGTTGAGATTGAGAGGCTTTCAAATGAAATTGAAGAGCTAAAACTAAAACTTGCATCTTGCCGCAAAGAAAGTGAGAAAAAAGCAGAAGAAATTCAAAGGCTTTCTCAGACTCTTGATTTTGACAATAAGGAGCTTTTATCAATAAATGATGAATATATTAAGGCTCAGGCGGACTACACCCATTATAACTCTTTTCTGGAAAATGTATCTGCCTCCAAAGCTAATATTGAAAAAGAACTTGCATCAATAAAAGCTAGTATTGAAAAAATTGATAATGAGAAGGCGGAACTTCTTGAAAATATTTCTAAAACTGAGGATAATATTAAAGAGCTTGAAGAAACAGTTGCTAAGGAGCAAGAGGGATTTGACGGTCTTATTAAAAAGACCAGAGAGGCAAGTGATAGGCTAACAGAAATTATTATTGAAGAAAATTCTTGCGAAAAAGATATACAGGCTCAGCGAGAAAAAGTGTCAGTTTCCTCTGATTTAATTAAGGCTATAGCAGATAAAACTGAAGCTATCGAAAATGAGAGACAGGAACTTTACAGTAAAATAAAAACTGCAAAAGAAGAAATAGAAAGCGGAAAAGGTGAAATTGATTTACTTAAAACCGCAACTAAGACTGCTGAGGAAAAGATTAAGGAACTTTCTGAAAAGAAGGCTATGTCAGAGGAGAAAATAAGACAGCTTCAAAAGGAAATTACAGGGACAAACGACACGATGTTTGGGTTAAGCCGTCAAAAAGCTAAAATTGAAGGCAAAAAGGCCGGAAACGAAGCCGAGCTTGAGAATATTTTTTCAAGGCTTTGGGATGAATATGAGCTTACATATTCAACAGCTTGTGAGTGTGCAGATAAGAATGCTGACCTTAGCAGTGCTGAAAAAGATATGGCGTCTTTAAAGGCTAAAATCAAAAATTTGGGCAACATAAATATTGATGCTATTGAAAGCTATCGTGAAATTAAAGAAAGATACGATTTTCTTCTTGCACAAACTAATGATTTAGAAAAGGCGAAAGGCGACCTTGAGAAAATTATAGCTGAAATGCTAACTGTTATGAAGAAACAGTTTGCCGAGCAGTTTGAGGTAATTAACCGTAGCTTTAGCAAAGTTTTCTCGGAACTTTTTGGCGGAGGCCATGCTAATTTAAGCCTTGCAGATCCTGATGATTTACTTGAAAGTGGAATCGAAATTGAAGCTCAGCCTCCAGGGAAAAAACTCCAAAGACTATCTCTTTTGTCTGGCGGAGAAAGAGCACTTACGGCTATTGCATTGCTCTTTGCAATCCTTAATGTACGCCCCACACCGTTTTGTATTTTAGACGAAATTGAGGCAGCTCTTGATGATATAAATGTTAACAGATACGCTGACTATCTTAAAAAATATTCCGAAAAATCACAGTTTATCGTTGTTACCCATAGAAGGGGAACAATGGAAGCTGCCAATATTTTATATGGCGTTACAATGCAGGAGCGAGGCGTTTCTAAACTATTATCATTAAACATTGACGAGGTGGCAAAATAATGGCTTTATTTGATAAACTTAAAGCAAGTCTTAGTAAGACTAAGGATAGCATAAACGAAAAGCTTGAAATGACAATAAAATCTTTTAAAAAGATTGATGAGGAACTTTTTGAAGAGCTTGAAGAGGTGCTTATAACTGCGGATATTGGGGTTAACACATCTCTTGAAATCATAGAGAGATTAAGAGATGTTGCAAAAGAAAAAAGACTTACTGAAAGTAATGAGCTAAAGGCAGAACTAAAAAATATACTTATTGAAATTTTAGAAGGAGCTGATAATAATATTAAGCTCTGTGGAACTCCTGCTGTTATAATGGTTATTGGGGTTAATGGTGTTGGAAAAACTACATCAATCGGAAAAATTGCCAATATGTATATTAAGCAAGGTAAAAAAGTTATAATGGCAGCAGCAGATACCTTTCGTGCAGGTGCTATTGAGCAGCTTGATGTTTGGGCAGAGCGTGTTGGTGCTGAGATAATTAAGCAACAGGAAGGGGCCGATCCTGCGGCTGTTATTTATGACGGAATAAATGCCGCCCGTAACAGGAAAGCAGATATTTTGCTTTGCGATACTGCAGGAAGACTTCACAATAAGAAAAATCTTATGGATGAGCTTAAAAAGATTTACAGGATTTTAGACCGTGAACTTCCTGATTCTTCCAAAGAAGTCTTGCTTGTTTTAGATGCAACAACAGGTCAAAATGCGGTGCAACAGGCAAAACTCTTTAAAGAAGTTGCGGATATTACAGGAATAGTTTTAACAAAGCTTGACGGAACGGCTAAAGGGGGAATTGTTTTTTCAATTAAAAACGAGCATAATATCCCTGTTAAATTTGTCGGTGTTGGTGAGACTGCTGACGATATTATGGAGTTCAATGCAGAAGAATTTGTTAATGCTATAGTTGGATAATAATAAAAAGCACTGCCGTTTTTGACAGTGCTTTTAGTTTAAATTATCAGATTATCAATCTCTGAAAAGCTTCTTTGTGCAAACATCGAGGCTTTTTCTTTTTTGTCTTTAATCCTCATTCCTAAATCTTCAAAAATTCCAAAGTTAACATTCATAGGCTGGAAGTTTGAAACAGAGCCGGCTGAGATATAATTTGAAAGAGCCCCGAGAGCTGTTTTACTGCTAAAAATTATTTCATCTTTCCCTAACAGCTTTCTTGCAATATTTATTCCCGCAACCATTCCCGATGAAGCAGACTCAATATACCCCTCAACTCCTGTAATCTGACCTGCAAAGTAGATTTTTGGGTATTTTCGCATAGAATAAGTGCTTGTAAGCAAATCCGGAGAATTGATATAGGTGTTTCTATGCATAACGCCATAACGGATAAATTCTGCGTTTTCAAGTCCACCTATCATACTGAAAACACGTTTTTGCTCACCGAATTTTAAGTGTGTCTGAAAACCTACGATATTAAAAAGTGTGCCATCTGCATTATCCTGACGAAGCTGAACAACGGCGTAAGGCCTTGTGTTATCGTGAGGGTTTGTAAGTCCAACAGGCTTAAGAGGACCAAAACGCATTGTATCCTCTCCGCGTTTTGCCATAACCTCAATTGGCATACACCCTTCAAAAACATTAGGGGTATCAATATCTTCGTGAAGCTCAGCCGTTTCGGCGGAAATTAAAGCTTTATAGAATTTTAAATATTGCTCTTTATCCATAGGACAGTTAATATAGTCATCTCCGCCCTTTCCGTATCTTGCGGCACGAAAAGCCTTGCTCATATCAACACTTTCATAGGAAACAATAGGGGCTGCTGCATCAAAAAAATGAAGATATTCACTGCCCGTAAGGCGTTTAATTTCTGAAATTATCCCATCAGATGCAAGTGGACCAGTTGCAATTATTGTATATTCGCTATCGTCAATTGAAGTAACTTCTCCTGATTTTATTGTTATTTTAGGGTTGTTTTTTATTTTATCGGTTACCATTTTGGAAAAGCCTTCTCGGTCAACAGCCAAAGCTCCACCTGCAGGAACTTTTGTTTCATCAGCACATTCCATAATTAACGAACCTATTTTTCGCATTTCTTCCTTTAACAGACCAACAGCGTTTGCTATTCCGTCGGCACGGAGAGAGTTGCTGCATACAAGCTCAGCAAAGTTTGGACTTTTGTGGGCAGGGCTGTATTTTTGAGGTTTCATTTCCCAAAGCTCAACATCAATTCCTTGCTTTGTAATTTGCCACGCTGCCTCACACCCCGCAAGACCTGCCCCGATTACTTTTATTTTCATAATATTTTCTCCTTAATACTACTTTTTTCGATAAAATGTGGACATTTAATTTTATATGTGGTATAGTAAATTTAGAGATAGTATATCATATTTTTTCTTTATAATCAAGAAGATGAGGATATAAAATGAGAGGTCCGTGGAAAAATTTATATAAAGTCAAGCTTTCAAAGGTCAGTGGAGGAAGTATCATTTGTGAAAATTGTAATAATACTCTTGGCTCAATTGAAGCTATGAATTATTCTTATATAAAATTAATATTTGTCTGCAAATGTAAAAGTATAGTAAAAGCAGAGCTGTATAGAGGAAAACGCCCTATTCTATCTCATCCTGATAGAATGCTTTATAATAAAAACGGAAAATACATTTGCCAAAATTGTGAAACGGAATTATTTTCCGTTAATGAAGATGAAGTTAAAAGCTATGCCTTTAATGCAATTTGTAAGTGCGGCGTTGAATATGATGCTAAATTTAAGGATAAATGGCGAGAGTTGGATTAATTGATTGCATTTTGTGTTTAGTTAGGGTATAATAATAATGAACCTAAGCAAAGAGAGGATGGCCTATGGATTTAATTACTGTAAAGCCCAAAATGCTTTGTGCGAATATTGATTTAAACTTAATAGAAAATGACAATGACAGAGATTTTTTCACGAGCCTTTTTCTTGTTGCGGGTGCAATAGGGAACAATATTACCTGTAGTAGCATTGACGCTTTAGGAAATTTAAGTAAAAAAACTATTGAAATTATAAAAAAAGTTGGCGGGATTATAGAAAACGATAAAGGATGTATAAAAGCAAGAAGAAGTGCTATAATGCAAGGAGTAAATATTAACTGCGTTGGATATGAAGAAATTTTGCCTTTTATTGCTCTGCTTTGTGCTTTTTGCAGTGGCGAGAGCCATTTAACAGGGGTTAAGGATACAAAGTATAGCTCACTACTAAAAGGTATAGCGTCTGAATTTTCTCATTTAGGTGTTTTGACAGAGCAAATCGCAAATGGTATTATTATTCGTGGGAGGCAACCCTTTTCAGGTGATGGTGCTTATGTTTGGAATAGTGCGGAAATTGCTATGACTCTTATAATCGGTGCCAGTCGAAGCGAAGGTGAGATAAGAGTTTTTGGAATTGAAGGTATTAACAATAAGAGGTTTGATGATTTTTTAAAGCTGACTATAATTTAAGGAGATACAAAATGAAGATAATGGTAATCAACGGGCCAAATCTTAATATGCTGGGGATTCGTGAGCCTGAAATATATGGAAATAAAACTTTTTCAGATTTAGAAAATATGATAGAGGAATATGGTGAGGAGAAAGGAATAGAAATAACATCGCTTCAAAGTAATTCAGAAGGCGAGATAATCGATTATATACACTATGCCTACGGAAATTTTGATGGTATAGTTATAAATCCTGGGGCTTATACCCATTATAGCTATGCTATAGCGGACGCTATTTCAGCAGTTTCAATCCCAACGGTTGAGGTTCATATAAGCGACTTAAACAAAAGAGAAGAATTCAGAAGAATATCTGTAACCAAGGCAAGTTGCATTAAACAAATTTCAGGACACGGCTTTGATGGATATTTAGAAGCAATAGATTTTCTTTGCCAGTACAAATAAATTCTAAAAAATTTTAAAAAACCCTTGCAATTATAAAATTTTTATGATATACTATATAAGCTATTGTAGTTAAGAACACTCTAAAGAAAGAGGTGAAAATAGATGAAAGCAGGAATACATCCAGAATATAAGGAAACAGTAATCAGATGTGCTTGCGGTAATGTCATAGAAACAGGTTCAACAAAGGAGAATATTTCAATCGAAATTTGCTCTGCTTGTCACCCATTCTATACAGGTAAGCAGAAACTGGTTGATACCGGTGGTCGTGTTGACAAGTTTAGAAAGCGTTTTGGTCTTGAAGAAAAATAATCTTAAGAACCAAATTTTTAAGTGGATTGTTTAAAATCAAAAATTACTACATTTATAACAGAGCAGGGATGCTCTGTTATTTTTTTGCGTAAAACTAAGCATCTGCAATTTGCAGATGCTTAGTTAAATTATTTCTTTTTAGATGGCGTCATTTCGTATTTACACTCTTCGTTAAAGCATACATATTTCATCGGTCCCTTGCCGCGGAATGGTTTTCTCTTCATTAAAATACTTCCACATTCAGGACATTTTTCATTTGTTGGCTCGTCCCAAGAAATGAAGCAGGAGGTTCCTTTTTCACAGGTAT
Source organism: Clostridia bacterium (assembly GCA_045648565.1). Classification (GTDB taxonomy): domain Bacteria; phylum Bacillota; class Clostridia; order Monoglobales; family Monoglobaceae; genus SIG454. The sequence continues at coordinate 23,457 of JAZROF010000051.1, forward strand.
AGTATACTGCACCCTTTTTTGATTTTCTGACCTGAACCCGACTTCCGCAGTTAGGACAAGGAACATCAAGCTCAGGAGTAATTGATTTAGTGTTCTTACATTCCGGATATCCCGGGCAAGCTAAGAATTTACCAAATCTTCCTTGCTTATAAACCATCATTCTGCCACATTTATCACAAGGCACATCGGAAACTTCATCAGCAATTTCAATATTACCAATTTTTTCTTCTGCTTCAGAAAGCGTAGATTTAAATGGTTCATAAAAATCTTGGATAACTTTAACCCACTTTGAATTTCCATCTTCAACAGCATCGAGCTTTTCTTCCATATTTGCAGTAAATCCAACGTCAACAATATTTTCAAAGTGGTCTGCCATAAGGTCTGTAACAATATTTCCAAGTTCAGTTGGGTATAAAGATTTTCCATCTCTTGCAACATAGCCACGGCTTGTTATTGTGATTATAGTCGGGTTATAGGTGCTTGGTCTTCCAATCCCGTTTTCTTCCATAGCTTTAACCAAAGAGGCCTCGGTATATCTTTGCGGTGGTTGGGTAAAGTGCTGTTTTGGAGAGATTTCCTTAAATAATAAATTTTCTCCTTCGGAAACCGTCGGTATTTTTCCTTCTTTTTCTTCCTCAACATCTTTTCCTTCAACATATAGAGCCATAAACCCATCAAATTTAACAGTAGAGCCTGTTGTTACAAGAGAGTGTTTATTATTTGCAGTTATATCGATTTTGACAGTATCTAAAATGGCACTTGACATCTGACTTGCCAAAAATCTGTTCCATATAAGCCTATAAAGCTTATACATATCGGGTTTTAATGAATCCTTAACAGCCTCTGGATTAAACTTCATTGACGTAGGTCTTATTGCTTCGTGAGCATCCTGAGCACCTTTTTTTGTTTTATAAAATCTTGGTGATTTTGGAACATATGAATCCCCATACGTTGAGGCGATATAGCTTCTGCACTCATTTTGTGCATCAGTGGAAATTCTCAAAGAGTCTGTTCTCATATAGGTTATAAGACCAACCGCACCATTTCCTTTAATATTAACACCCTCGTAAAGCTGTTGAGCGGCAAGCATAGTTCTTTTTGTAGTAAATCCAAGCTTTCTGGATGCTTCCTGCTGAAGAGTACTTGTCGTAAAAGGAGGAGCAGGGTTACGAAGTTTTTGACTCTCTTGAATAGAAGTTGCAATATATTCTGCTGTTTTGAGTTCTTCGGAAATTTCCATAGCGGATTTTTCGTCCTTGATGTCTGCCTTCTTTTCGCCCACAAGTCCTTGATATTTAGCGATAAAGGGAGATTTTCCCTTATTGTTTGTAAGCTTAACATCAATTGTCCAATATTCTTCTTCACAAAAAGCCTCAATTTCTCTTTCGCGGTCTACAATAAGTTTTGTAACAACAGATTGAACTCTGCCTGCACTTAAACCTTTTTTAACTTTTTTCCAAAGAAGAGGGCTGATTTGATATCCCACAATTCGGTCTAAAACTCGGCGTGCCTGCTGAGAATCAACTAAATCCATATCAATGGAGCGTGGCTCACTTATTGCGTTTTTAACCGCGGTTTTTGTGATTTCGTTAAATGTAATACGGCATTTTGAATTTATATCTATATCTAAAATGTTTGCAAGATGCCAGGAAATCGCTTCTCCCTCACGGTCAGGGTCGGCTGCAAGAAAGACTTTTGCAGAATTTTTTGCCTCTTTTTTTAGACTTGCAATAAGGTCACCTTTACCCCTGATAGTTATATAATGCGGCTCAAAATTATTGTCTAAATCAATACCGATTTGGCTTTTGGGTAAATCTCGAAGATGTCCCATTGAGGCAAGAACACTATAATTTGCCCCTAAGTATTTTTTAATAGTTGTTGCTTTGGCAGGAGACTCAACTATTATAAGCGTCTTTTTCTTAGTATTAGTTTCAGCCAAAATATACTACCTCCTTATCAGTAAATATTTATTTCCAGGTTCCTGAGCAACTATTCCGCCAATCAGCAGCATTGTAAGTTTACTGGAAACCATTTGAATTGGCATATCGCAATTTTCACAAATATCGTCAGGAAGTTGTCCTTCTCCACAATTTTTGAGATAATTTATTATTTTTTTATCATCTTCATCTAAATCATAATCAAAGTCTAAGGTTATTGTTTCTTCTTTAGGTTTTAAAAGCTTTTTGCCGTTTTCTAAATTTTGTGAATAAAAGTCTTTATATGTATTCACTATATCCTCGAAGCTTAAAACTGTTGTTGCTCCATCACGAATTAAGCCGTTTGGAAGCTCGGATGGGGAGAGGATAGGATTGCCAGGAACGGCGAAAATATCTCTGGAGTCTGAAGTGGCATGTTTAACGGTAATAGCTGTTCCGCTTTGAAATGTGCCCTCAACAACCACTATTCCGTGAGAAATTGATGCCATTATACGATTTCTTCTTTGATAGTAATAGTCCCTGCCGTGTGATCCGGGTGGACGCTCTGAGATAACTGCACCGTTTTCAATGATATTTTCATAAAGCTTTCTGTTTTCGGGTGGATAAACAATATCAACACCACCAGCGAGGAATGCAATGGTTTTCCCTCCGGCTTCCAAAGCTCCCGTCTGAGCCTCAGAATCAATTCCTCTTGCCATACCGCTTACAACAATAACTCCGTTTTCACAAAGGTCACTACCAAGCTGGCGCGCCATTTGTTTTCCCTGCCTTGTAGAAGCACGGCTTCCAATTATGGTGATAAGCAAATAATCATTAAGATTTAATCTTTCACCTTTTATGAAAAGTAAACGAGGAGGAAGATATCCGTTTTTTAAATATATAGGATAATCTTCGTCATCATAAGACATTATATGAATTTCTTTTCTTTCGCACTCCTCTATAAGCTTTTTAGCAGAATCAAGCGATTTATCTGCCTTTAAAACTCTTTGAAGAGAAGAAAAGAACTCGGATTTTCTATATTTTGATGCTTTTGCTTTATATGCGTCTTCAGCACTACCGAAAAAGTTTATATATCTATAAATTATTTCAGGCTCATATTTACAAACCTCACAAAGCCATATTTCGTGAAGAAGTGACATTTTCCGTCATATCCTTTCTTAATTAACTTTAGAATATTTATACATAATAATTCCGGCAGCAACCGCGGCGTTTAGGGACTCGGCACTACCTGCCATATCTATTTTTGTAATAATATCAGATGCATCTAATATTTCCCTGGAAATTCCATTTGCCTCATTTCCTATAACAATTGCATTTTTAGGAAATGCAGTTGTATCTTCTAAGGAAATAGCGTTTTTTAAAGCCGCTGATATTATTTTATATTCTTTTTCATTTAATGTATTTATAAATTCTAAATTTTCTTCGCAGTGAAAATTTAGTCTAAATATCGCACCCATAGTTGAGCGAATTACCTTAGAGTTGTAAATATCTGCTGACCCTTTGGTTATAAAAACATCATTAAAACCCATTGCATCAGCAGTTCTAAGAATTGTTCCCATATTCCCGGGCTCACTGACTCCGTCTAATATTAAAACATTATCTGAAAGAGTGGAGGAGTTATTGTTAAAAATTTTTACAACACATAAAACTCCCTGTGGCGTTTCTGTTTCGCATATCTTTTCAAATAAATCATCCGGGAGAATATATGTTTCAAATTCAGTTGTGTAGCCAGGATTTTTTTTATTAAAGGTTTCAGAAATAACAAAATATGAAATACTTTCTTTTGCCCAAAGCAGAGCCTCATCACAAATTCGCTTTCCCTCTGCAATAAAGAGCGAAAGCTTTGCACGATAATTCTTTTTTTGCAATAAAATGGTTTGTTTAACTATTTTATTATCACGGCTTGATATGTATTTAATCATAATAATTCCTTACCTTAAATAATAGTTTAATAATCGCAAAAAGTTATACCCGCGTGCGGGTATAACTTTTTATAAAGTACAATTTATCTAACTTTTTCAACAAGCTGAGCAAATGCAGCTGGGTCAGATACTGCAATCTCTGCAAGCATCTTTCTGTTGATTTCAATACCGTTCTTTTTAAGACCGTTCATGAACTTGCTGTAGCTCATACCATTCATACGAGTAGCAGCATTGATTCTTGCGATCCAAAGCTTTCTGAAATCTCTCTTTTTGTTTTTTCTGTCACGGTAAGCATATACCAATGACTTCATAACTGCCTGGTTGGCGGTTTTATATAATTTGCTCTTGGCACCTCTGTAACCTTTAGCTAATTTTAATATCTTCTTGCGTCTTTTACGCGTGTGCATAGCACCTTTAACTCTTGCCATATCTATAAGGCTCCTTTCTGAAAATCAAATCTTATTTATAAGGTATCATACTCTTGATTGTAGCGCAGTTAGCTTTTGATAAATAACCGAGCTTTCTGAGCTTTCTCTTTCTTTTAGTAGTCTTCTTGTTTAAAATGTGACTTCTGAAAGCCTTACCTCTTTTTACTTTGCCGTTTTTAGTAATGCCAAAACGCTTAGCTGCCCCTTTATGTGTTTTAATTTTAGGCATAATATAAATCTCCTTCCGTAAAATGTTTTCGGTTTGACCGATAAAAATGATTATACTTTCTTTGGCACAACGAACATAGCCATATTTCTGCCTTCCATTGCGATGCCTTTTTCAACAACACCAACTTCAGACATGGCATCCTGAACTCTAAGTAACAGGTCTTTACCTAAAGAAGAGTGAGTAATCTCACGACCTCTAAAGCGGACAGAAACCTTAACCTTATCGCCGGACTTTAAAAATTTAATTCCTTGATTAACCTTCGTATTAAAATCGTGATCATCAATATTAGGGCTAAGTCTAACTTCCTTAATACTAACAACCTTTTGGTTCTTACGAGCCTCTTTTTCTTTCTTTGCAAGTTCAAACTTATGTTTGCCATAGTCCATAACTCTACAAACAGGCGGTTTAGCCTGAGGAGCTATTTTAACCAGGTCAAGATTGTGCGAGTCGGCAATTTTCTGGGCATCCTTATTTGAAACGATACCAAGCTGTTCGCCGTCAGGTCCAATAAGTCTAACCTCTGCGTCTTTGATTTCTGAGTTAATCATTAAATCTTGTTTAGCTATGTGGAAACACCTCCAAAAAATATTAGCACCTTTTTACACAAAAAAAGTGCGAGAGCATAGCTTCCGCACAAAAAATATCAAAATAAATTGATTTGCCCTTTTGCATTGCTTTGCTAAGGGGAGAAGCGGAAAACTTCTGCTTTACCAAGAAATGATACCATTATTTTTTATCTTTGTCAAGCATTTTTTGAGAATTTTTCCAATTATTTTAAAAAAATTCGAAAAAACACTTGCATTTTAAAAAGTTGTGTGCTATAATCAAATAGCTATTTACGGGATAGTCCGCTGTTTGCCCCTTTCTGATTGGGAGCATATATGAATGTCCTCAGATGAAAGGATGTATAAAATGAACATTTTAGAACAAATTACAAAAGAACAAATCAGAACTGACCTTCCTAAGTTTAACATTGGTGATACCATCCGCATATATGTTAAAATTATTGAAGGATCAAGAGAAAGAATTCAGATGTTTGAAGGAACTGTTATCAAGAAGAACCATGGCGGTATTCAGGAAACATTCACTGTAAGAAGAGTTTCTTACGGCGTTGGTGTTGAAAGAACATTCCCAATGAATTCTCCAAAAATCGATAGAATCGAAGTTACCAGACGCGGTAAGGTAAGAAGAGCTAAGCTTTATTACTTAAGAGACAGAGTTGGTAAAGCAGCTAAAGTTAAAGAAAGAATTTAATAATGAAATTCTAAAGGTGGTTATGATTTCATAATCACCTTTTAACTTTAAAACTATATTACGGAGGCATTGTTATGGATAATATAAATGAAAACATTACAGAAGAAATTATCGACGAAAAGCCTATAAAAAAGTGGAAAACAGGCTGGAGGAAGGAGCTTATTGATTGGATAGAAGCTATTGTAATTGCGGTTGTTGTTGCGTTAGTGCTTAGAAATTTTGTGTTAACCCTTGCATTAGTTGATGGTGCAAGTATGGAAAATACACTAAGTAACGGTGACAGACTTTATGTAAATAAGCTTTTTTATGCTCCACAAAAGGGCGATGTTGTTATAATTGATACAGATAAGCATCCGCAAGGGCCTCTTGTTAAGCGTGTTATTGCAACAGAGGGAGACTCTATTTATATTGACCCTGTTTCCGGCACAGTTTATGTTAATAATGAGCTTTTAGAGGAAGACTATATAAAAGGGAAAACTGTTCTTCCGGTTCTAAGAGATAATCTTGGAATTGTGAGAGGATATGCAGGTGAACTTGCTGAAATTTATGCAGACCCGTCTTATAGTCGCCAAAATCCAATAGTGCTTGGGGAAGATGAGATTTTTGCTATGGGTGATAATCGTGAAAATAGTAGTGACAGCAGAAATTTAGGAATATTTAAAGAAGATGAAGTTATGGGGCATGCAGTGTTTAGATTCTGGCCACTTAACAATATCGAAATGCTTGATTAGAGGTAAGGAAAATGGAATTACAGTGGTTTCCGGGGCATATGGCGAAAACCCGCCGTTTGCTTAAAGAAAATATAAAACTTGTTGATATTGTAATTGAGCTTGTTGATGCAAGACTTCCCTTGTCCTCAAGGAACCCTGAAATTGATAAGATTGTAGGAAATAAGCCAAGAATTGTTGTTTTAAACAAAAGTGATATGGCTGATAGTGATACAAATAAAAAGTGGATTTCTTGGTTTAATTCAAAAGGAATTTCAGCTGTTGAGCTAAATAGCTTAAGCGGACAAGGAATTAAGAATATCGAAAAGGCACTTGAAAAAGTTTTGGCAGAAAAATTTCAGAAAGATGCTAAAAAGGGAATACAGCGACATGCAATCAGAATGATGGTTGTAGGCATTCCGAATGTTGGAAAATCTTCCTTTATAAATAAGCTTTCGGGAAGAGCGGCTACCAAAACAGGTAATCGTCCCGGCGTTACTCAAACAAAACAATGGATAAGAATTGCAGGAAAATACGAACTTTTAGATACCCCCGGTATTCTTTGGCCTAAATTTGAGGATAAAGATGTAGCAAAGAGAATTGCATTCACTGGCGGAATAAAAGATGAAATTATGGATATAGAGGAACTTGCTTTTTATCTTGTTGATTACCTCAAGAAAAATTATCCCCAAAATCTTTGCGAGAGATATAAGCTTGATGAGGGATTTGAGGAAATCGAAAGCTATGAGCTTCTTGAACTTATCGGGCGTAAACGAGGCTGTATTATATCAGGCGGTAATGTTGATATGTTAAGAGTGTCTAATCTTTTGCTTGATGATTTCAGAAGTGCGAAAATTGGCAATATTTCTCTTGAAACACCGACAATGAAAAATGACTAAATGCCGACATATGTCGGCATTTTTTGAAAGGAAATTAGTTATGTTAGAGTTTGAAAATAAATTTTATACTGAAGGAAAAACTCTTATTGCAGGAGTGGATGAAGCAGGGAGAGGTCCACTTGCGGGTCCTGTTTGTGCTGCAGCAGTTATTCTTCCAAAAGGGCTTATAATAGAGGGAGTAAACGACTCAAAAAAGCTCACAGAAAAGAAAAGAGATTTGCTTTTTGATGAGATAAAGGAAAAAGCGATTGCTTATTCGATTCAGTTTGCATACCCTGAGGAAATTGACAGCATCAACATAAGACAGGCAACTCATAAGGCAATGGCTGATGCAATAAACAGTCTTAATGTTTCTCCTGAACATATTTTAATAGACGGAAACGATAACATTCCCTTTGGTTTTCCATATACATATATAGTAAAAGGAGACGCAAAGTCTCAAACTATAGCGGCGGCATCAATACTTGCGAAGGTGAGCCGTGACAGACTTATGATGGAACTTGATAAGAAATATCCTCAGTATGGGTTTGCAAAGCACAAGGGATACGGAACTAAAGCTCATATGGAGGCAATACAGAAATTTGGGGTAAGCGAGGTTCACAGAAAATCTTTTATGACAGACAAGGTTTTGGGGAAAGCGTAATGGATATGTATAAAAAGCTTATGGGTAGTATCGGAGAAGATATTGCTACGGAGTATTTAAAAAAGAAGAAATATAAAATTCTGGAAAGAAATTTTACCGCAGGAAAAGGGGAAATTGACATTATTGCCTTAAAGGACAAAACCACTGTTTTTATTGAAGTTAAAACAAGGCAAAATGAGAAGTTTGGCACACCATCTGAGGCAGTTGATTTTAAGAAGAAAAAGAAACTTATCGAAACTGCAACCAGATATATTAGTGAGAAAACCCCTGACACTGCCTTTCGATTTGATGTAATCGAAGTGTATGGTGTTTTAAAAGATAACGAATTTTGTTTTGAAAATTTAGAGCATATTGAGGATGCGTTTGGAGTGAATTATTAGTGGGTTATAAGATTTTTGACGCACACGCAGATACAATGAGTAAACTTTATGAAAGTGGTGAGAATTTTCTTAAAAATACTTGCCACATCGATTTTGACAGAATGAAGAAGTATGACGGATATACCCAAGTTTTTGCGGCATTTGTTGATAAAAAGGCAACTAGTGAAAAACCCAATCTCTATATTAAAAAGGTTATAGAAAGATACAAAAAAGAAGTATTTAAAAGTGATGTTTGCCATTGTGAAACTTTTAATCAGCTGAATAATTCAAAATTTTCATCGATTTTGTCCATTGAAGGCGGAGAAGCGTTAGATGGAAGTATTGATAATCTCTATGAGTTTTATCAGCTAGGTGTCAGGATTATGACGCTAACCTGGAATTACAGAAACGAAATTTGCGATGGGATAGGCGAGGGAGACGGAAAAGGTCTTACTGCGTTTGGTAAAACTGTTGTTCAACAAATGAATAAGCTTGGTATGGTGATTGATGTATCACATATTTCACAAAAAGGTTTTTGGGATGTTTTAAACTGTTCGCAAAAACCTTTTATTGCATCACATTCGTGTGTTATGAAACTTTGTAATCACCCAAGAAATCTGACTGACGAGCAAATAAAAGCTATAATAGAGGCAGATGGTGTTATCGGAGTAAATTTTTATCCGTTATTTTTAGATGAAAGTGGCAAATGCAAAATGGAAAAAATTCTTGAGCATATTGAATATATTATTGAGCTTGGCGGGGAAAATAACATAGGAATTGGCTCTGATTTTGATGGGATTGAGTATTTGCCTGACGGGATGACAGGAATAGAGAACATAGGATTGCTGATTTCTCTTATGGAAGAGCGAAAATATGGGGAAAAAATCATAAATAAAATATTATTTGAAAATTTTTTAAGAGTGTTAAAGGCAGTTTTTACCTAAAAAGTATTGCAATTTTTGACAAAATATTGTAAAATATTATCTATGTATAAAATTATGACATTTGGAGGTTAATATGAGTTTATATATTTCAAGAAAGGCAGAAAGCATAAGTCCTTCACCGACTCTATCACTTGATGCGAAATTTAAACAGATGAAAAAGCAGGGGATTCCTGTTGTTGGTTTTGGTGCAGGAGAGCCGGACTTTGAAACTCCTGACAGAATAAAAAAAGCAGGAATTCGTGCTATTGAAAGCGGTTTTACAAGATATACTCCGGCGTCCGGAACTATTGAATTAAAACAAGCTATTTGCGATAAGTTTAAGCGTGATTTAGGCCTTGATTATACGATTAACAATATCGTTGTAAGCAATGGAGGGAAGCACTCCCTTACAAACATATTTATGTGTATATGTGAGCCTGGCGATGAAGTTATTATCCCCGCGCCATATTGGGTTAGCTATCCTGAAATGGTTAAAATGGCTGATGGAAAGCCTGTTTTTATTGATACAACTGAAGAGGCGGGATTTAAATTCACCCCTGAGCAGTTTGAAAATGCGATTACAGATAAAACAAGAGCTATTGTTTTAAATTCGCCAAGTAACCCAACAGGAATGGTTTATACGAGGGCGGAACTTGAAAAAATCGCAGATATTGCTCTGAAAAATAATATATATATAATTTTCGATGAAATATATGAAAAGCTCATATATGAGGGTGAGCATATTAACCCTGCAACCTTTAGTGATGAAATTAAAAATATTACGGTAGTGGTTAATGGTCTTGCAAAAGCTTATGCTATGACAGGCTGGAGAATTGGATATACTGCCGCAAATGAAAAATTAACAAAGGCTATGGCAAATCTTCAAAGCCACGCCACATCAAATCCAAACTCTATTGCGCAGGCAGCTGCTGTTGAAGCTCTTCTTGGCGACCAGAGTGAAATCGGGGTTATGTGCAAGGAGTACATCAAACGCCGTGATTATATGGTTGAGAGAATTAACAATATAGACGGGATAAGCTGTCTTAAGCCAAGCGGTGCTTTTTATATTTTTATGAATGTAAGAGGGTTGTTGGGTAAAGAATATTACGGAAAAGTTATAAATTCCTCTCAGGAGCTTTGCGATGATATGCTCGATAGAGCATTGGTTGCTTTAGTTCCAAGTGAAGGCTTTGGAATTGATGGCTATGCAAGGCTTTCTTATGCAACATCAATGGAAACCATAATTGAGGGTCTTAACCGTATTGAAAAATATATAAAAGGGGAAGCTTAATTAAGGCGGTGATTTTGTGAAAATAGGATTTATCGGCGGAGGAAATATGGCATCTGCCATTGTGGATGGACTTATAAAATCTAAGTTCATCAGTGGCGAAGATATATCTATAAGTGATAAGAATATCGAAAAAATCACTCAATTTAACAGCTTGGGTGCGTATACAACTGTGGATAATACCGATGTCATAAATCGCTGTGAAGTAGTTATTTTTGCAGTCAAACCGAATATTTTGCCGCTTGTCCTTGATGAGGTTAAAGACTTACTTTCAGGAAAGCTTATTATTTCAATTGCTGCAGGAACAACAATTTCAGATATTGAAAAAATAATCGGCAAAGATAAAAAAATTATTCGGGTTATGCCAAATACTCCTGCTCAGGTTAACTGTGGAATGGCAGTTATATGTCCAAACAAAAAGGCAGACAAGAGCGAGACAGAGCTTGTTTGCAGGTTGTTTGATGCAGTTGGCTCATCAGTTGTTCTCGATGAAAAGTACATTAATGCTGCCACCGCTCTTCACGGAAGCAGTCCGGCATATATCTATATGTTAATTGACGCAATGGCTGACAGTGGAGTTAAATATGGGATTCCTAAAGATATTTCCCTTAAGCTCGTTTCAAAGGCTGTCGAAGGCTCGGCTAAAATGGTTATGGAAACAGGATTGCACCCATCAAAATTGTGTGATAATGTTTGTTCGCCGGGCGGAACGACTATTGCGGCTGTTTGTGAGCTTGAAAGATGTGGATTTAAAACAGCTGTTCAGCAGGCCATTGATGCTTGTGTTAAAAAGGCGGATGAAATGTCCAAGTAATAGCATTTAATTTAAATAAAATCATATATTATACCAAAAGCGAAAGCGGAGGTATAATATGAGAAAATACAGAAAAAAAGTGCTAAGTTATGCAAAAAAATATAGTCCGGCAATTGTTGCTATCGGGACTATACTTATTCTTGGATGTGCACTCGGTGTATTAGGAGCTTGTTTTATTGGACAGGACAAGTTTAGAGAAATAGAGAATATAGCGGACTTGTTTAAAGCAACAGTTAATATAAATTATTTCTCTTTATTCAAGGAGCTAACAAAGGAATACTTGATTTTATTCTTTTTGGTTTGGGTATGTAGTTTATCAACATATTTGATACCTGTATCTGTTTTAACTGTTTTTATAAAAGGGGTTAAAATAGGTTTATCATCAGGTTTACTTATGCGTAGCTTAGGTTTAGAAGGATTTACTTTTATAGGGTTAAATTCGTTAATGCAAAACTTTTTATTCATACCAATTTTTATTATTTTTACGGTATTTTTCATTCAAAAGTCGTTAAATAATAAGAAAGTTAAACATATAAAAGATAATAAATATATAATAAAAAAATTTGGTGAAACCTGTATTGTCATTTTAATTTCTCTTTTTTTAGGAGGATTTGAGGGGTATTTTATTTCACTAATTAATTAAAATATTGAAAGGAGGGGGAAGTTTTGAGTGATTGCAAAGAAATTTATTTTTCTTATCTTAAGACGAAGAAAAAAGTTTCAAATAATACTTTGTCATCATATAAAAATGATATTTTAAGATTTGAAGAGTTTTTAAGGCAATTTTCTGTGGATTTAATAAAAGCCACAAAAACCAATGTGCTGGATTTTGTTATGAGTATGCAGGAAAAAGGTCAATCTTCGGCAACACTTATGAGAAAACTTGCCTCTATTAGGTCTTTTTATGGATTTTTAATTAAAGAAAAGCTGATTGAATCTAATCCGGCTGAAAATATTAAAAACTTCAAAAGTGATAGTAAAATACCTGAAATATTGACAGGTCCTGAGGTTGAAATTCTCTTAAGTCAACCAAATGAAAAGACTCTGTTAGGACATAGAGATAAAGCACTTTTAGAACTTCTTTATGCAACGGGAATGCGAGTTACGGAGCTTATAAATCTTAATATTGAAGATGTCAACATTGAAATTGGATACATAAGCTGTAAAAATAAAGGAAAAACAAGAGTTATACCAATATATTCAGATGCGGCTAAAGCGTTAAAAAATTATATGGTAAAAGCAAGACCTCTTATGACAAGTGTTGATGATGTAACGTTATTTGTAAACCGAAACGGGACAAGGCTTTCAAGACAAGGATTTTGGAAGATAATAAAAGGGTATAAAGAAAGTGCAAAAATAACAAAGGATATTACTCCGCATACACTAAGACATTCTTTTGCAGTACATCTTTTGGAAAACGGTGCGGACATAAAATCTATTCAGGAGATGCTCGGGCATAGCAATCTATCATCAATGCAAGTTTATAATAAAATCGTTAATCAAAAGATTAAAAACGTATATTATAATGCTCATCCAAAAGCTAAAAATGAAAAAATAAATGATTAAACGCCATACAGTTTGTATGGCGTTTAGTGTATTCTATTCTGAATCAAAATGGTCTTTATAACATTTAATAGAAGATTGGATAATGTTACGGGCTTCATCAGCACCTTTGACCTCATCAACGGCGGTTTCCATATTTTCAAGGGACTTGTATACGGTGAAAAAGTGTCGCATCTCTTCAAAAATATGGTGCGGGAGTTGAGAAATATCAGTATATGTGTTATAAGACGGGTCATCAAAAGGAATTGCAATTATCTTTTCATCATTGCTGTCGTCGTCAATCATAGTAATAACTCCTATTGCATAACACTTAACCATTGTCATAGGATGAAGAGTTTCTGAGCAGAGGACTAAAACATCTAAGGGGTCGTGGTCGTCTGCATAAGTTTTAGGAATAAAACCATAATTTGCAGGATAGTGGGTAGAAGTATGGAGAATTCTGTCCATATTTAAAAGTCCTGTGCGTTTATCAAGTTCATATTTGATTTTGCTTCCTTTTGGGATTTCGATTATAACAGAGAAAGCCTCTGGAGTTATCCTTGCTGAATCAACATCATGCCATGCGTTCATATAAAACAAATCCTTTCTATAATGAAATAAAAAGCTTGATAATACATAGTATTATCAAGCTTAATCCTTTTTAATTATGCAATCTTGTTAAGCATTGCAGCATACTGACTCTTTCTGCGAGCAGCAGTGTTTTTATGAAGAATACCCTTAGCAACAGCTTGGTCTGTCTTCTTAACAACAAAAGAATAAGCAACAGAGGCAGATTCTTTGCCCTCGTTAAGTGCAGCCTCAAACTTCTTTATAGCAGTCTTAAGCTGAGATTTAACCATCTGATTCTGAAGTGTCTTAGTTTTGATAACTTTTACTCTCTTTTTTGCTGATTTGATATTAGGCATAATATCACCTCCGTTATATAAATTTGACATATTTCTCACATCAGTAACTAATATTCTAACACAAAGAAAAAGAAAATGCAAGTGTTTTTTTAAAAAAAAATAAGAAATTTTTAAAAAAGTATACTTAAATTTAAATTATTGACAAAACATAAGTATTGATATATCATATTTAAAGGAAAATATGGAAGAGGTGTATATGTTTTGAAAGAATTAAATAAGCTTTTTTGGTCTTTTTTTCGCATTGGACTATTTACCTTTGGCGGTGGCTATGCAATGCTCCCTCTAATCCAAAAAGAGATTGTTGAGAAAGAAAAATGGGCAACTGAAGAAGAGATAATGGATTATTTTGCAATGGGACAATGTACACCTGGAGTAATCGCTGTTAACACAGCAACCTTTGTTGGGTATAAAGTAAAAGGATATATCGGCGGAATTGTTGCAACAATAGGTGTTATTGTTCCATCAATTATTATAATAACAATAATTGCAAGTTTTTTAAGACAATTTGAAGATATTAAGGCGGTTCAATATGCCTTTAATGGTATTCGCGTTGCTGTCTGTGCACTTGTTTTAAATGCTGTTATTAAGTTTTGGAAATCCGGAATTAAAGATGCTATTGGAATTATTATTTTTATGTCTGCATTTATAATTTCAATTTTATTTGAGAGCGTTTCATCTGTGTGGATTATTATAGGGGCTATAATAGTTGGTATATTATCAAATCTATGTAAGGAGAAGGCAAAACGATGACCTTTATTGTTGTTTTTTTAGAGTTTTTTAAAGTGGGGCTTTTTGCCATCGGTGGTGGACTTGCAACACTTCCGTTTTTATATGATTTGTCCGAAAAATATAGTTGGTTTACAAAACAGGATTTGTCTAATATGATTGCTGTTTCCGAGTCTACACCGGGGCCAATCGGGGTAAATTGTGCCACTTATGCCGGGGTAAATGCTCTTGGAATCCTGGGCGGAATTATTTCCACTTTTGGACTTGTATTGCCGTCTCTTATAATTATTTTGCTTATCGCAAAAGCGATGGATAAGTTTAGAAATAACAGGTTTGTAAATTATGGGCTCTATGGTATAAGACCGGCGGTTACAGCACTTATTGCATTGGCTTTTATTGATGTTGCCAAGACTACATTATTAAATTTTGATATGTTTGGCGACGGAAATGTTATTGATATATTCAATATCCCATCAATTATTTTGTTTACAGCTTTAATATTTTGCACAAATAAATTCAAAAAAGTTCATCCTATAATATTTATTGCAATTTCTGCAGTAATCGGAATATTATTTAAATTTTAAAAAGTAGTTGTAAATACTTGCAAAATAAAGAAATTTGTAGTATAATTAACTAGTTAAATATTTATTGTACTTTTAGGGGGTTTTATAATGAGCAATTTTTTAGACACGATAAAAGCTCGTGCTAAAGCCGACAAGAAAACGATTATTTTGCCGGAATCAATGGACAGGAGAACATTAGAGGCAGCGGAAAAGGTGTTAAAAGAGGATATTGCAAATATCATTATTATAGGTACGCCTGAAGAAATTGCCGAAAACAGTAAAGGTCTTGATATTTCCAAGGCGACAATAATCAATCCTTTTACATATGAAAAAACAGAGGAATACCTTAATCTTTTTGTAGAGCTTAGAAAGTCAAAAGGTCTTACATATGAAGAAGCAAAGAAAACTGCTTTAGGGGATTATATGTATTATGCTTGTCTTATGGTTAAAGCAGGAGATGCGGATGGTGTTGTTTCAGGTGCTTGTCATTCAACTGCTAACACATTAAGACCAAGTCTTCAGATTATAAAAACCAAGCCGGGCGTAAAGCTTGTTTCAGCTTTCTTTGTGATGGTTGTTCCTGATTGCGAGTTTGGTTCAAACGGAACATTTATATTTGCAGATAGTGGTTTAGAACAAAATCCTGATCCTGAAAAACTTGCAGCAATTGCAGCTTGTTCTGCTGAATCTTTTGAACTTTTGGCTCAGGATACAGCTTATGTTGCAATGCTTTCTCATTCAACAATGGGAAGTGCAAAGCACGCTGATGTTGATAAAGTTGTTGAAGCAACAAGAATCTGCAAAGAAAACAATCCACAGCTTAATGTTGACGGTGAACTTCAGCTTGATGCAGCTATTGTGCCAAGCGTAGGTGAATCTAAAGCTCCGGGAAGCTCTGTTGCAGGAAAAGCAAATGTTTTAGTTTTTCCTGACCTTGATGCAGGAAACATTGGTTATAAGCTTGTTCAAAGACTTGCAAAAGCTGAAGCGTATGGACCTATAACTCAAGGAATTGCAATGCCTATCAATGATTTATCAAGAGGATGCTCTGCTGATGATATTGTTGGGGTTGTTGCAATCACTGCGGTTCAAGCCCAGGCTATGAATAAATAATACAAGGAAGAAGGAAATATTATGAAAATTTTAGTTATTAATGCAGGCAGTTCATCTCTTAAATATCAGCTTATTGATATGGAGAATCAAGAGGTTATGGCTAAGGGCCTTTGTGAAAGAATTGGTATTGAAAATTCAAAGCTTAATCACACTCCTAATGGATGTGACAAAATTGTAATCGAAAAGGATATGAAAGACCATTCTGATGCAATAAAAATGGTTTTAGATGCACTAACAGATGCAAATCACGGTGTTATTTCAAGTATGGAAGAAATAAGTGCAGTAGGGCATCGTGTTGTTCACGGTGGGGAGGAGTTTAATAAGTCATTTATAATTGATGATGCTGTTAAACAGGCTCTTGAGAAATGTGTTCCTCTTGCGCCACTTCACAACCCTGCCAATATAATTGGTATTGAGGCTTGTGAAAAAGCTATGCCTGGTGTTCCACAGGTTGGTGTGTTTGACACAGCTTTCCATCAGACAATGCAAAAAGAGGCATATTTGTATGGAATTCCTTACTCTATGTATGAAAAGCATAAAGTAAGAAGATATGGATTTCACGGCACATCGCATAAATATGTTTCCGAGCAGGCTGCTTTAATGCTTAATAAACCGGCAGAGGACCTTAAGATTATTACTTTCCATTTAGGAAACGGCTCAAGTATTACTGCTGTTGATGGCGGAAAATCAATTGATACTTCAATGGGCTTCACACCTCTTGCAGGGGTAGTTATGGGAACCCGCTGCGGAGATATTGACCCGGCTATCGTGAAGTTCATCGCTGAAAACGAAAATCTTTCATTAAAAGAAGTTGACGATATGATGAACAAGAAATCCGGCGTTGACGGTATTTCAGGGGTAAGCAGTGACTTCCGTGACCTTGAAAAAGCAGCGGCTGAGGGTAATGAAAAAGCTCAACTTGCTCTTGATATGTTCGTATACAGTGTTCGTAAATTCTTAGGTCAGTATGTGGTTGCAATGGGCGGCGTTGACGCAATTGTATTTACTGCAGGTATTGGTGAAAATACACCATTGATGCGTGCTGACATTCTTAAAAATACAGAATTCTTAGGGATTGAAATTGATGATGAGAAGAACAGCAAAGCGATAAGAGGAGCACAGATGGAAATTTCTTCTGATAGCTCAAAGGTTAAGGTTCTTGTTATTCCTACAAACGAAGAACTTATGATTGCTAAAGAAACTCAGGAATTACTTAAATAAAATACTCTTTTTAAACAGGCGGACAGATGAGTTCGCCTGTTTAAGTAATGGAGGATAAAATGATAGATTTTTATAAAAATCGGAATTTTGAAAATTTAACAGATGAAGAACTTGTTGAATTGTCAGTAATAGGGGATAAAAGTGCAACAGAATATATATTTAATAAATATAAAAATTTTGTTAAAGCAGTTGTTCGGATGTACTTTTTGGTTGGAGCCGATAGAGATGATGTGGTTCAAGAGGGGATGATTGGGCTTTTTAAAGCTATTCGTGATTTTGATGAAACCAAGCAAACCTCCTTTAAAAGTTTTGCAGAAATGTGTGTCAAACGTCAGGTTTTAACAGCGATTAAAAACGCCACAAGACAAAAGCATATGCCTCTTAATTCTTATATTTCACTTAGTAAGCCGTCCTATAACGATGAAAATTCAGATGAAACGCTTATTGATATATTGACAGGTACAGATAGCATTGACCCGGAAGAACTATTTATAGGAAAAGAAAATATAGAAATTTTAGGAGTAAAAATAGAGGAAAATCTTAGTAAGCTTGAAAAACAAGTTTTAAGTATGTATCTTAAAGGAGTTTCATATCAAGAGATTGCAAAGATAATGGAAAGACCTCCAAAATCAATAGATAATGCGCTGCAAAGAGTAAAAAAGAAATTGGAAAAATTAATTTAGGAAGCATAGAGATATGCTTCTTTTAATTTGTCAAGAATAAAAAAATTTTTTTATGTAAACAAACTAAATAAATTGGGAAATAATGTAAAAAATATACATTCGCAAAAACCCAACAAAAATAGTTATTCACAGACTTATGCACATTATCCACAGGGATAAGCTGTGCTTAAAAAAAGATATGAATTTTTTGTAAACGGAAAAAGTGGCGTAAATTCGCCACTTTAAAATTTGAAGTTTGGTTTACAATAATCACATAAAATATTTTGATAACTCTTATATTATAAATTCATGTAATTATTGCTTTTTAAATGCTTTTATGTTATTGTTTAATTAACAATTTTGTCTGTTTATGGAAATGTTGGTACGGAGGTGTATCTATGAAAAAGAAAATTATCATAATCATATTGGCTATTGTCCTTGTTGCTCTTGCAATCGGCGGTGCTTATGCTATTGATATGCATCGGATAAAGAATAACAAACCTGTCTTATTTTCATCCTGGGGATATGACTATACTCCACCGGAAGTGCAAAGCGATTTTGATTATCTGTTGGGAACTGATAATAAATACAGTTTTGTCGGTACAGTTCTTGAGGAAACGACAACTTATATGATTGTTGAGCCAATAAAGGACAAGCCTGATATTACAATGGGTGATAAAGTCAAGGTTGAATATGGCACAGACCATATAGACTACCTTTATGGTATAGGTCGCAAGGTTGTTATATACTTTGAAGGCAAACACATCGCAACAGAAGACGGAATGAAACTCATTAAATCTGATGATATTTCAACAGAAGGCTTCCGTGAGTTTGAAATAGAGGTCAAACCTTCGCAGAAGAAAGAAAAAAGAATGGTTTTAAGCAGTGACGATATAGATAAATTCACATCCTTCGGTCATATCAGCGATGTAAACCTCTATTATTATGGATTGGATGAAGTTATGATTACAATTAAAGGCTTTACCATGCCACTTGAAAAGGCATTAGAGCAAGGGAGGATTACCTTACAAGGAATCATTGCAAAAGCAAACCAGGATGTAACAGACGGTCTGCTTGAGGAACTTGTTTATAAAGACGGGGGAAGTCAGGTCTATAAATACCCTGATTACACCATTATTAAATACCATACCCTTGACGGAAATCGTGATGTTTATATTGGCAGTGCCGATATGGATATAGAGATCGCAAATAAATAAAAAAACAAAACTTTTAAAACTGTTTGTTTAAAGTTTTAAATATAAAAAGAACCGTAATTTTTTCAAAATTACGGTTCTTTTTTTGGTGGATCTTCAGGGACTCGAACCCCGGACCGACCGGTTATGAGCCGGTTGCTCTAACCAACTGAGCTAAAGATCCAAACGACTTTTCTATTATACTCAATATATGGCTTTTTGTCAAGTCTTTTAATTAATTTTATTAAAAATTAATTAAATTAAGAATATAAACATTTCTTGTCATAAACATTAAAAAATAATGCAAAATACAAATGAGGGGGAATTGTTAATGTTTAATTTTAAGAAATTCTCATTTTCTGAATTATATGCGTTTTATCGCGTATTTTATGACAATTCTTATCATAATGACACTTATAACGGAAGAAGCTGAGGCGTTTGCCTCAGCTTGTTGAAAATGTTACATAGGATAAAAAGGAGAAGATATGATGGGAAAATTCATTGTTGCAGAGGCGGACAATTTAAAGGGAAGCGTTAAAATAAGTGGTTCAAAAAATTCGGCACTTCCCATTATTGCAGCATCAACTTTATGTGGAAAAGAAGTTAGGCTTAAAAATATTCCTAATTTAAGTGATGTTAAAAATTTATGTGAGATTGTGTCATCTGTTGGAGGAAGCTATCATTTTGAAACTGGAAACGAGCTTGGAATTTCTCTTGAAAATATCACAAATCATAAGGCACCTTATGAAACTGTTAATAAGCTTAGAGCCTCATTTTTAATAATGGCACCACTTCTTGCAAGGTATAATAAGGTTCGTATTCCACTGCCGGGTGGCTGTCCCATTGGAGCAAGACCTATTGATTTACACCTGAAAGGATTTTCTGCTATGGGAGCGAAGATAAATATCGGTCATGGCTTTGTTGAGGCAAAGTGCAAGGAGCTTTATGGTGCTAATATTTATCTTGATTTTCCGAGTGTTGGTGCAACAGAAAATCTTATGATTGCAGGAAGTGTTGCAAAAGGTAGAACGGTTATTGAAAATTGTGCTACAGAGCCTGAAATTGTTGATTTGGCTAATTTCTTAAATAAATTGGGAGCAAAAGTTGAAAATGCAGGAACTGATAAAATCACTATTGAAGGGGTAAAAAGTTTTAACCCGTGTGAATATTCAATTATACCTGATAGGATTGAAGCTGGAACTTTTCTGACTGCAGGGCTAATGAAAGAATCAGATTTAATGATTGAAAATGTAATTTGCGACCACTTAAGACCTGTTATTGCTAAGTATACAGAAATGGGAGCGAAGATAGAAGAAGGAAAAAATTATCTAAAGGTTAAAAGTTCAGGGAAAATGATGAATACTGATATAAAAACACTGCCTTTTCCGGGATTTCCTACGGATATGCAGGCTATCGCTACATCTCTTATGTGCATAGCAGAGGGGCGAAGCATTATGGTTGAAACTGTATTTGAAAATAGATTTTTGCATATACCGGAGCTGTCGCGAATGGGTGCAAACATTAAGGTTGATGGAAGAACCGCCGTTGTTGACGGAGGAAAACTTACAGGAGCAAAGGTTAAAGCGACAGACCTCAGGGCAGGGGCGGCACTGGTTTTAGCAGGAATTTGTGCAAAGGGAAAGACGGAAATTGAAAATATCGAACTTATAGAAAGAGGATATGAAAATTTTGACCAAAAATTAAAAGGTATAGGTGTAAATATAAAGCGCGCGTAAGAAAAGAGTGCCTTATTTAAGGCACTCTTAAAAATTTTATCTGACGCCGAAAAGTAAATCACCATAAGTTGGATATGGCCAGAAATCCAATGAAACCATTGTTTCGAGTTCATCTGATGTATTTCGAAGATTTTCCATA
This sequence comes from Clostridia bacterium, assembly GCA_045648565.1. GTDB lineage: Bacteria > Bacillota > Clostridia > Monoglobales > Monoglobaceae > SIG454. The sequence continues at coordinate 44,681 of JAZROF010000051.1, forward strand.
GCAGGAATTATTTCGTCCTTGCATAAGAGAGAAAGCTCTCTCATATCTGTAATTTCTTCAGATTTTGCAACAATAAGCTCTAAGGCTTTAATATTTTTATATAGCTCTCCAGTTAATGACGAAACGGTTTGTGCAACTTCCTCTTCATATGTACAGTCTAAATCGCAAGAGAGTTCTTTCTTTGTTAATGCAATATCAGATAGCTCTCTGCCAAATGAAGAAACAGCAGGAAGAATATCTTTTTTAACCATTTCAATCATTGTAAGAGCTTCTATATTAATAACTTTGCAATAATTTTCAAGATTTATTTCATATCTTGCACGAAGCTCAACCTCGCTTAAAACCTTGTGCTTTGTAAAGAGGTCTATACTTTTTTCACTGATTAAGGCAGGAAGAGCATCGGGAGTTGTTTTAAGGTTGGAAAGACCGCGTCTTTTCGCCTCACAAATCCATGCATCGTCATAACCATTTCCGTTAAATATGATTCGTTTATGAGTCTTTATTGTATCAATAATAAGTTCATTAAGTGATGTTTCAAAATCCTCGGCATTTTCAAGAATATCCGCAAATCTTTCAAGAACATCACCAACGGCTGTGTTGATTATAAAGTTTGGTTCTGCAACGGAAAGAGAAGAACCAAGCATACGAAACTCAAACTTGTTATTTGTAAACGCAAATGGGCTTGTTCTGTTTCTGTCAGTTGTATCTTTTGAAAATCTCGGCAGAGTATGAACACCGATTTTCATAAGTGATTTTTCTTTAGAATCATATTCCTGTTCATGTTCAATTGCATCTAAAACAGCGTTAAGTTCATCGCCAAGATACATAGAAATAACTGCGGGAGGAGCTTCGTGAGCACCTAATCTATGGTCATTTCCTGCACTTGCAACAGATGCACGAAGTAAATCCTGATATTCGTCAACCGCTTTGATAATCGCACAAAGGAAAAGTAAAAATTGAGCATTTTCATAAGGTGTTTCGCCAGGGTCTAAAATATTTACGCCTGTGTTAGTTGAAAGAGACCAGTTATTGTGTTTTCCGCTCCCGTTTACTCCTTTAAAAGGTTTTTCGTGAAGAAGACAAACCAAATCGTGCTTTTTTGCAACCCTTTGCATAAGCTCCATTGTGAGCTGGTTATGGTCACAAGCGATATTTGTGGTTGTAAAAATTGGTGCCAGTTCATGCTGAGACGGAGCACCCTCGTTATGTTCAGTCTTAGCGAGTATTCCAAGCGCCCAAAGCTCTTTGTTAAGGTCTTTCATATATGCCTTAACTCTTGGCTTAATTTGACCAAAATAATGGTCATCAAGCTCTTGCCCTTTTGGAGGTTTCGCACCAAAAAGTGTTCTGCCTGTATATATAAGGTCCTTTCTCTGTTCAAATAACTCTCTTGGGATTAGAAAATATTCTTGCTCAGGACCAACTGTTGTTTTAACTGAAGTAACATTTTCATTTCCAAAAAGCTTCAAAACACGTAGTGCTTGTTTGCCAATATATTCCATAGAGCGAAGAAGAGGGGTTTTCATATCAAGAGCCTCTCCACCATAGGCACAAAATGCAGTTGGAATACATAAAGTATCATCTTTTATAAAGGCATATGACGTTGGGTCCCAAGCAGTATATCCTCGTGCTTCAAAGGTGGCACGAATGCCGCCGGACGGAAAAGAAGAAGCATCAGGCTCTCCTTTAACCAACTCCTTACCAGAAAATTCCATAATTATTTTTCCGTCTTTTGTAGGACAGATAAAGCTGTCGTGTTTTTCAGCTGTAACCCCTGTAAGAGGCTGAAACCAATGGGTAAAGTGTGTTGCACCTTTTTCAATAGCCCAATCCTTCATAGCCTCGGCTACAATATTTGCAATATTTATATCAAGCTTTCTTCCGTCTTGAATAGTTTTTTGCATAGCCATATAGGTTTCTTCAGGAAGTCTTTCTCTCATAACGGTATCGTCAAATACCATTGAGCTGAAAATTTCGGTTACTTTGCTCATAAAATCTCTCCTTAACTAACGGATATAAAAAAGGATGTCATAAGAATAACCCTCATAGCATCCCAGCTAAAAATATTATACGTTTTTTTGTTAGAAATGTCAAGGTTTTTACATATAATCTATATCGAAAAAGTATTATCCTAAGCAATTTAAATTGTTGACATAGAAGAATTTGTATGCTATAATAATAAAAAACAGATATTCATAAAGGAGATACTTAAAATGAACAGAATTCAAACAATAAAAACTCGTGACCTTGCAAAGAGCGTTAAAGACGGTGGTTGCGGTGAATGCCAAACTTCTTGTCAGTCTGCTTGTAAAACATCCTGTGGTGTTGCTAACCAGGAATGTGAAAAGTGCGTAAGCAGCAAGTAATTTGATTTAAAATCAGGGGCTGTAGCATTTGCTATAGCTCCATTTTTTTGGAAAGGTAACAACATATGATACATCAGTATAAATTAAATGGATATAACATAGTTTTAGATGTTTTTTCCGGGGCAGTGCACTTAGTTGACGAACTGTCTTACGATATAATCGAAATGTATGAGAAAAAATCAAAAGAGGAGATTTCTTCATTCATTTTGGATAAATATAAAAACGAACAAATCACACAAAAGGATATTGATGAGGTTTTTTCTGATATAGAAGAACTTAAAAATGACGGGAAGCTTTATTCAAAGGATATTTATGAGGACAAAGCCTTTGATTTAAAAAATCGCCACACCGACATAAAAGCACTTTGCCTTCATGTCGCCCACACTTGTAATCTAAACTGTGACTATTGCTTTGCAAGTCAGGGGAAATACCACGGTGACAGGGCACTTATGAGCCTCGAGGTGGGGAAAAGAGCCATTGATTTCCTTATTGAAAATTCCGGAAATCGCAAAAATCTTGAGGTTGATTTTTTTGGCGGAGAGCCTCTTATGAATTGGGAAGTTTGTAAGGGTATTGTAAATTATGCACGAGAAATAGAAAAACAGCATAATAAAAACTTTAGATTTACTTTAACCACAAACGGTGTACTTCTTGATGATGATGTCATAGATTTTGCAAATCGTGAAATGCATAATGTGGTTTTAAGCCTTGACGGAAGAAAAGAAGTTCACGACAGACTTCGAAAAACAGTGAATGGTCAAGGTAGCTATGATGTAATTCTTCCTAAGTTTAAACATTTTATAGAAAAAAGAGGAAATCGCGGATATTATATGAGAGGCACGTTTACTCATAATAATATTGATTTTACCAACGATATTTTACATATGGCTGACTTAGGCTTTAAGGAGCTTTCAATGGAGCCTGTTGTTTGCGCTCCTGATGACCCATATGCCTTAACCCAAGAAGATTTACCGGTTTTATTTGACCAATACGAGATTTTGGCTAAGGAAATGCTTAAAAGAAGCAGAGAGAAAAACGAGTTTACCTTCTATCATTATATGATTAATCTGTCAGGCGGTCCTTGTATTTATAAAAGAATTTCAGGGTGTGGCTCCGGAACGGAATATATGGCGGTTACCCCTTGGGGAGAGCTTTTCCCTTGTCATCAGTTTGTTGGAGATGAAAAATATAGTATGGGTGACATCTGGAAAGGTGTTACCAATAATGCTGTTCGAGATGAGTTTAAACTATGCAACGCTTACGCAAGGAAAGAGTGCCAGGATTGTTGGGCAAAGCTTTATTGCAGCGGCGGATGTGCGGCAAATGCTTATCACGCAACTGGTTCGAGTAAAGGCATTTATGAGTATGGATGCGAACTGTTTAAAAAGCGTATTGAATGTGCAATAATGCTTGAAGTTGCTAAAATTCAAGAAGGAATTGAATAAAAATAAAGCCTCAAAAGAGGCTTTATTTTTTTTGCCCATATTTTGTTATAGAAACACATTTTCGTGAATAAAAATTAAATAAAGGAGGGTGTGTATGGATAACAAACTTGTGAGATGGGAGTGGGTTGGAGCAGGGATTTGTTTTCTGATCTCAATTCCACTACATTTTTTATTTGAATTTATCGGTAGAACTCCGCTTTGGGCTGGATATTTTTTGCCAATAAATGAAAGTGTTTGGGAGCATCTTAAGCTCCTTTTTTATCCCGGAATTTTAGTAGGTATTGTCCAATATGTTATTGTAGGGAAAAATTATGCAAACTATATTCCTGCTAAAATAATTGGAATATTTACGGGAATGCTCGGTATAGTTGTTTCTTTTTATACGTATACAGGAATTATCGGAGAAAACTTTCTTATTCCTGATATTCTCACTTATGTTTTTGGCGCTATTGTTATGGCGATTACGACTATAAAAGTTGCAAAAAGCGGGAAGTGTCAAAACTGTAAAAATCTGCTTGTTGTTGCTCTTGTTGTTATGGGGGTGCTGTTTGCAGTCTGGACATATAATCCGCCAAGCCTTGGCATTTTTCAAGATGCGGAATCAGTTTTCTTTTTAAATATGTTCTAAATGAGGACAAAGTGTCATAGGATTTTATATATATCAAAGCATAAAGGACGGTTTAAACTATGGAAAAAAGAATAAAGGAAATTTTTACGGTTTTTCCCGATGACCTTAAATGTTTGCTGAAACAAGCAATAGAGGGCATACATGGAAATCTTGAGGAAATACGAATCAGGGTTAACAGACCATTGATTATAGGGACTTCTTGCGGAAATTTTGCTGTTTTAACCGATGGCAGTATATCCCCGGCTGTTGGCGGAGCATATATTGTTACCGAAAACGATATAAAAAGAGTTTTTTGTGCCCTTTGTGAAAATTCGGTCTATGCTCACTCCGAAGAAATTAAACAAGGCTACATAACCATAAAGGGCGGACACCGTGCAGGGTTTTCAGGAAAAGCGGTGACAAACAATGGCAAAATTGAAACAATAAAAGATGTAAATGCAATTAATATACGGGTTGCGTCAGAGAGAATTGGTGTAGGGAGTGAATATGTCGATTTAGTTTTAAAAAATGGTAGAGTAAAAAATACGTTAATCATATCTCCGCCCGGAGTAGGCAAAACAACGCTGCTGAGAGATTTAACAAGACTTATATCTCATTCGGGCATAAAAGTGTCCGTAATCGATGAAAGGGGTGAAATCGGGGCGAATTACAGAGGCGTACCGCAAAATGATATAGGAATTCAAACGGATATAATTGAAGATGCTCCGAAGTATAAAGCAATTCCTCTTATGCTACGATCTATGTCACCGCAAGTGATAGTGTGTGATGAGTTATCTACTGAAGATGACGTTGAATCAATAAAAAAATGTTTTGGAGCAGGGGTAAGTGTTATTGCAAGTGCTCATGCAGGAAGCTTTAATGAAATACAAAATAATTGCCTTTTAAAATCTATTCTTGGCAAAAATGGCTTCAATCAGGTTATTGTTCTTAAGCAAAACAATGAAAGCCGAAGCAGAAGAGTTGATGGAGAGATTTTTGAGGTGGAAAAGTGATTTTTAAAGTTATTTTAAGTGCAATAATAGTGCTTGGTTTTGGTTATATAGGATATTTGATTTCTGAACGGCAGAAAGACCGATTGAGACAACTTGCTTCCTTTTCTGATGGACTTACTATGCTTGAATTTAATATGAAATATATGAATTATCCTATTGCAAATGCCTTGGAAAGTGCAAGTGAGAATTGCGAGGGAGTTGTTAAAAAAATTTTTTTTGAAACGGGGGCATTACTTAAAGATAACTATGGAAGTAGCCCCGGAGAGATATTAAGTAAAAAAATAGATGAAAATATAAACTTGCTATGTATTTCTAATGATGAAATCAGTATTTTAAAAAGCTTTTCAAAAACGCTTTGCGAAGGCGATAAAAACACTGAAATAATTAATATTCAAGCGGCAAAAACCAGACTTGTGTCAGCACAAAAAGATGCAACAGAAGAAGTGAATAGAAAAGCTAAAGTTACTAAAAGTATTAGCCTTTTAGCAGGGCTTTTCGTAGTTATTCTTCTTTTATAAATAAACGGGGTGATAAAATGGCTGGGGTGGATTTGATTTTTAAGGTTGCAGCAATAGGAATACTTGTTGCGGTCTTAAATCAACTTTTAGTTAGAAGTGGAAGAGAGGACCAGGCAATGCTCACGACTCTTGCGGGGCTTATTGTAGTATTGCTTATGGTTGTTCAGCAAATAAGCTATCTTTTTGATACAATCAAAAGCGTATTTGATTTATAAATCTTATGGAAATAGAAAAGATAATAGGAATTGGAATGACGGCTGTTTTATTGTCCGCAGTGCTTAAAAATTATCGGCCTGAAATATCTGTTTCACTTTCAGTTATAGCGGTTGCGGTGATGTTTGCATTAATAAGTCCGTATTTTAAAACAGTAACGGTGTTTTTTCTTGATTTATCAAGGCGAATTGGTATTGAATCAAACATTATGATAATAGTTGCAAAGGTTATAGGCGTTGCATTTATAACTCAAATTGGTGCAGAAATTTGCAAGGATGCCGGCGAAAATGCTATTGGAACAAATATTGAGATTTGCGGAAAGATAATTATAATTGCAATGTCTATGCCAATAATTTCTCAGCTTTTTGATGTAGTTGGAAAGGTTATAGATCTTGCGTAGCAAAGGAAAAGAAATGTGAAAAAAATTGTGTTTTTACTTATAATATTTTTAGTAGCTTGTATTAATGTTTCTGCTGAAAAAAGTGAGGAAGAGTCCATAATTGATGAATATGTTTCAATATATTCGCGTGATTTGGAAGATGCAAGTTATGAAAGTGGAGCAATAGAAAGTATAGAAACGATTTTTCCTGACTTTTCAGTAGAGGATTTTATGAAAAAAAGTGCTTCAGGAAAAAGTATGTTTGATATTAGAAGTATCATAAATAAACTGCTTGAACTACTATTTTCGGAAATGCAAAGCTCACTTAAAATTATGCTTTATGTTGTCGCAGTATCAATTTTATACTCTTATCTTTCAGCTCTTCCCGGAGGAAGAAGTAAGGAGGTTTCTGACGTTGCATTTTATACATGTTATCTGATAATCGCAGGGCTTTGCAGTGCTTCATTTTTAGAAATCACAAGGTGCGGAAAGGACGCAATATATACAATTATTTTAATAGCAAGAATTATTGTTCCCGTAGTTATTGCAACCTTAATATCAAGCGGTGCAATTATATCTGCCTCTGTTTTTCAGCCTATGCTACTGACAATAATTGAAATTGCATTAACAATTATAGAAAATATTTTTATCCCTGCAATTATTTTATTTGCTTCGTTGGGGATTGTAAACTGCATTTCGGATAAGTTTAATACGGAAAAAATGCTTCAATTTATCGGTAAAACTATTAAATGGGGTTTGTCAATTCTCTTGACGGTTTTTGTGGGGACAACAGGACTTCAAAGTCTTGCCTCGGGTGGTGCTGACGGACTATCGGTAAAAATAACAAAATATGCCGCCTCAAATCTTATCCCGGTTGTAGGAGGGATACTCTCCGAAACTGTTGAAACTGTTATGAATTGCAGCGTTATCATTAAAAATTCAGTAGGAATAATGGGTATAATGATTATGGCAGGGGCAATGATTTTGCCTCTTATAAAAATTTCGTCTTGCTTAATAATTTTTAGGATTACAGCCGCTATTATACAACCGATAACCGACGGAAGGGTAGTAAAATGTATTTCCGGTATTGCAGATTCGGTTGGACTTATATTTTCCGTTACACTGGCAGTAACAATTATGTTCATTATAATAATGACAATTATGCTAAATGCAGGAAGCACAGCCGTTATACTTGGAGGATAAAATTATGGGAATGCTTAAGGAATGGTTTATTGCAGTGACCGGTGTTTTAATTTTATCCATTATAGGAGAGGGAGTGCTTCCATCCGGAAATGTAAAAAAATATGTGACTATAGTTTTTGGTCTGCTGCTAACTATAATGATTTGCAGTCCGTTTACAAAAGGGATAAATGGTAATTTTTACATAGAAAAAGCTCAAAATCAAGCTTTTGAGCAAATTGAAAATATGGAAAGTAAGGAGAGTGAAATGGTGCTAAGATTATATAAGGCAAATATTGCAAAAAAAATGAATGATGATCTTAAAAGTATTAACGAAAATTGCGAATATGATTTTCAACTTGAGGTGGAGAAGCAGGATATGAATAGATTCGGAGAGATAAGAGGTGTTATAGTAATTGTAAAGACAGAAGATATAAATCTTTGCATAGATGAAAAAATTGAAGCAATTATTTCAGAAAAATATGGAGTAAGTAAAAAGAATATTGCAGTAAAATACATAGGTAAGTAGTGGAGGAGATACTTTTGGATTTTGATATTATAAAAAATACCAATGATGAAAATCCGAACAAGAAGAAATTTAACAAAATAATAATTTTTGCAGTAATTATAGCAATTATTTTTTTAGCTTTTAGTAAAACAGGAGATAAAGAAACAAAAACCATAGAAAATGATTACAGTGATTTTGATTTTGTAAGCTATAAGCAAGAGTTAACAGAGGAAACTGAAGCAGCTCTTTCAAAAATCAAAGGGGCGGGAAATGTTGAGGTTATTTTAAGCTTTGAAAGTAGAGGGAAAAATGTTATCGCCAGAAACAGTCAGTCAAAAACTCAAAAAGACTTAGGCGATATAGAGCAAAAAGAAGTTAAAGAAAACACAGATAATGTGGTGGTGTATGGTCAGGGCGAAAATGAAACACCATATGTTACAGAAGAAAAACTACCTCTTCCAACCGGTATTTTGATAATTGCAAAAGGGGCTTCAAGCGAAAATGTAAAAATGGAGCTTTATGAGGCTGTTAAGGCTCTTTACGGAATTGATTCTCATAGAATAAAGGTTACAGTGGCAGGAAAATAATTAAATATTCCGCAGATAAAAGCGGTGAAAGGATGATATATATGAAAAAAATTACAGAAAATAAACGAATTGGAAATAGGCCTAAAAAATTATCAATTAAGGGAAAGCAAATTTTAGTCGGTGGACTTGTTGTTATGGTGGCAGTTGCAGGGTATTACAGATATTCTGTGGGGAATTTGACCACCAAGAGTGTTGATGATACAGCTGTTCCTGTTATGGCAACTGCAAAGCAAGAGGATTACTTTGCAAAGGCAAGAAAGGATAGAGATACAGCGAGAAGCGAAGCTGAGGAGATGTTTCAAAAAATTACAGAAGACGAAAATGCAACAGCAGATGCAAAAGCGACGGCAAGTGAAAAAATTAAAAAATCTGCCGAAGCAATAAAAAAAGAAGGCGAAATTGAGAATTTAATCAACGCAAAGGGTTATGATGAAAGCATTGTTTTTATTGATGAAAATGAAATAAGAGTTGTTGTTAAAGCCGATCAACTGGATAAGAAAAAAGTATCGCAAATTGCTGAAATAATAACATCCAAGACTGATTTTAAATCTTCGGAAATAATAGTGAGCAACCATAAATAAAAAAATATCAAAAAAATATAAAAAAGAATTGTAAATCAAAATATTTTATGGTATAATATACATATGTTTATGATAAATTAAATCAAACTACAATATTTCAGGAGGTTAAAACTATGAGTTCTGAAGAAATTGTTGAGAAAAAAGGTAATGTTATTATATCAGATGAAGTTGTTTCTGTTATCTCTGCAATTGCTGCAAAAAGTGTGGAGGGTGTTAACGGAATTCAAAGCTCTGTTGCAGGTGGGTTTGTTGAGTTTTTAGGCAAAAAAAATCCCGGGAAAGGCGTTAAGGTTACAGTTTCGGATAATAGCGTTGAGATTGAGATGAGTATCAGCGTTAACTATGGCACAAAAATTCAGGATGTTGCCTGGGAAATTCAAGGCAAGGTCAAGAGTGAAGTTGAGGCAATGACGGGCTACGAGGTCAGTGCGGTTAATATTACGGTAGATGGAATTGTTATGCCAAAAGATATAAAAGAAGAAAAAGAGGACTAAGATATGACCTGATTGACTGCTGTCAATCGGGTTGTCTTTGTGTTAACAGTACATATAATTGGAGAAAATTATGAACAGAACAAAAGCGAGAGAATATGCATTTATTTTATTATTTCAGTATAAATTTCAGCCGGATGAGATTTGCAAAATTTTAGACGATTTCTGCGAGGAGTATAAGCCTGGAAATCAAGAGGAGTATATCTGCTCTATTGTTAAGAATGTTACGGAAAATATTACTGAAATAGATAAAATTATTGAAAATACAAGTGAAGGTTGGAATGTTGATAGGATTTCTGCGGTTAACATTTCACTTCTTAGGTTATCTGTTGGAGAAATGCTTTACCAAAAAGACATTCCGCCTGCTGTTTCAGTAAACGAAGCTATTGGCCTTGCTAAAATTTATGACGGCGAAGAGTCCCTTGCGTTTATGAACGGAGTTTTGGATAAGATAAAAAATAGTTTGTAGGTGACATAGATGGACACTCTATATCTTGGAATTGATACAAGCTGTTATACTACATCACTTGGCGTTATGGCAGGAGACAAGCATCGTCATTATAAAACGCCTCTTAGTGTTAAAGAGGGGGAGTGCGGGCTTCGTCAGTCGGACGCGGTTTTTATGCACATTAAAAATCTTCCAAAGCTTTTTGAAGAAATGAGCCAGGATTTTGATGTGTCTGCTTATGAAAACAAGGTTGTTTCCGTAAGTTCAAAGCCGAGAAATGCTCCCGGCTCATATATGCCTGTTTTTATGGCAGGGGAGAGCTTTGCAAGGTCGGTTTCGGCGGTGCTTAAGGCTAAGCTTAACTGCGTCTCTCATCAGGAGGGGCATTTTATGGCGTCCATTTATTCTTGCGGTGCATATTCCCTTTTAAATGAGCCATTTATTGCGGTTCATATATCAGGCGGAACAACCGAAATAACAATTGCGAAGTGGGAAGATGGCAATTTTGAAACTGAGATTGTCGGTGGAACAAAAGACCTTCCTGCAGGGCAGTTTATAGACAGAATAGGCGTTTTAATGGGAATGGAGTTCCCCTGCGGAAAATATCTTGATACTATGGCCCTTGAATATGAGGGAGAGGAGAAAGTTAAAACTTCTGTTAAAGATGGATATATAAATTTCTCCGGAGAAGAGACCAGATACAGACGGGCATTTGAAAGTGGAGAAAATAAAGAGAAGATTGCTTATTTAACGATGAAGACCATAAGAGAATCGTTAATCCTTGCAATTGAGGATGTTAAGAAAAAATACGGCATAGATAAAATTTTAATGGGCGGAGGAGTTTCCTCCTCGGCGTTTTTAAGAAAAGGCTTTGAAAACATTAAAGATGTTTATTTTGCCGAAGCACAGCTTTCAACAGATAATGCTATGGGAGTTTGCCTGCTTGGCAAGTTTTTAGATAATTGAGAAAGGAGAGCTTGCCGTGGAAGAAAAGACAATTTTAAGCGTCAGTCAGGTTAATTTATACATAAAACAGATTTTAGATAATGACCTTTTGTTGTCGGATGTAACTGTTAAGGGCGAAATTTCCAACTTCAAGCTTCATTCGTCGGGGCATATGTATATGTCCTTAAAAGATGAATCTGGGGTTATGCGTGCGGTTATGTTCCGTGGGGCAAGCTCTAAAATAAACTTTAAGCCGGAAAACGGGATGAAAGTTATTGCCCGTGGAAGAGTCAGCGTTTATGAACGGGACGGGCAGTATCAGTTATACATAAATTCAATGGAGCAAGAAGGGGTTGGCTCGCTTCATATTGCCTTTGAAGAGCTTAAACAAAGGCTTTTTGAAGAAGGTCTTTTTGACCCGTCAAAGAAAAAGCCTCTCCCTAAATATCCAAAAAGAATAGGCGTCGTAACTGCACCTACCGGGGCGGCAATAAGGGATATTATCAATATTTTGTCCCGTCGTTTCTCTTATTCGGATGTTTTGATATATCCGGTTTTAGTGCAGGGCGAAAACTCAGCTAAAAGCATTGTTTCAGCTATTAAATATTTTAACAGTGCGAAAAATGTCGATGTTATGATTATGGGCCGTGGCGGCGGCTCTATTGAGGACTTATGGTCCTTTAATGAAGAAATTGTTGCAAGAGCGATTTTTGAAAGTGAGATACCGGTTGTATCTGCTGTCGGACACGAGATTGATTTTACTATTGCCGACTTTGTGGCAGACCTTCGTGCTCCAACACCAAGTGCAGCGGCAGAGCTTGTTGTTCCGTCAGGAGATGAACTTATTGAAAAATTTGATAATGTTCTTAATCGTCTTAAAAATTCTGCTCAAAGGATAATTGAGAGCCGAAAACTTGTTTTAGCAGGCTGTATCGACAAGCCATCTTTTAAAAATCCATTAATAAAGATTGCGGATAAGAAAATTACACTTGATAATCTTGCCCATAGATTTGAAATGGCTGAAAATGTGTGTCTTGAAAGAAAGAAACAACTTCTTTCGGCAGGGATTTCCAAGCTTGACGCTCTAAGCCCACTCGGGACTATCTCAAGAGGATTTGCAATCGCATCAGGGGATAGCGGAATAATTAAATCTGTTAAGCAAGTTAAGAGTGGAGATGAAATAAATATTGCAGTTTCAGACGGCAGGTTTGATGCAATAGTTAAGTAAGGAGATTGTTATGGAAAAAGAGACTTTTGAAAGCAATTTAAAAGAACTTGAAGCAGTTGTTAAAGCTTTGGAAAGCAGTGATGTCAGCCTTGATGATATGCTTTCTCTTTTCGAAAAGGGAATTAAGCTCACCAAAAGCTGCACAACTCAACTTGAAAATGCTGAGCAGAAAATAAGCGTTTTAATTCAGAATAAAGACGGAGAAATGACAGAGCAACCATTTGCACCAATGGGGGAATAAAATGAATTTTAAAGAGCAAATGACGGAATATATAAGTCTTGTTAATAAACAGCTTGAAGAATATGTTCCGAAGAAAAATAATTTGCAAAACTCAATATATGAAGCTATGAGATACAGTCTTTTAGCAGGAGGGAAAAGAATAAGACCTGTTTTATCTCTCGGAGTATGCGATATGCTTGGGGGAAAGATACAGGAGGCGCTTCCTTTTGCCTGTGCTCTTGAATGTATTCATACATACTCATTAATTCACGACGACTTACCTTGTATGGACAACGATGATTTAAGGAGAGGAAAACCTACCAATCATAAGGTTTTTGGTGAGTCAACGGCTCTTCTTGCAGGGGATTCTCTTTTAAACCTTGCTTTTGAAATTATGTCATCGGCAGGGATTAAAAGCGAAAAAACCGTGGAAATCATAAAGAACGTTTCCAATCTGTCGGGAACAGAAGGTATGATTGGCGGGCAGGTTGTTGACCTTTTGTATGAAGAGAGTAATGACGCGACCCAAGAGGTTTTGGAATATATCCATAAGCATAAAACAGGTGCGCTCATCCTGGCAGCAACTCTTATAGGGGCAATCTGCGGAGACGCCACCGATATCGAAAAAGAGAAAATTGTTGAGTTTGCGGAAAATTTAGGTTTGGCATTCCAAATAAAAGATGATATACTCGATTTTATAGGAGATGAAAGTCTCTTAGGAAAGCCTGTTGGCAGCGATAAAGAAAACAATAAGACTACTTTTGTTACACTTATGGGAATTGAAAAAGCCACAGAGGTGTTAAACCGAACTACCTTGGCCGCAAAGGCCGCACTGGATATGTTCAGTGAAAGAAACAGCTTTTTATGTGCTCTCTCAGATTTTCTGCTTGAGAGAAACTTTTAGATACACAGGAGGAATTTTATAATGGTGAAGATTACACTAAGAGATGAAGTTAAAGAATTTCCAAAAGGCATAAAACTAATTGAAGTTGCAAAGGAAATAAGCGAAGGTCTTGCAAGAGCGGTTTTGGTTGCAGAAGTTGATGGAACTGTTCGCGAGCTTTCTTATGAAATAAACGAGGATTGCACAGTTAATTTCTTAACATTTAACGACGAAGCAGGTAAAAATGCTTACCGTCATACAGTTTCTCATATTTTGGCGCAGGCAGTTAAAAGATTATATCCTGATGCTAAACTTGCAATTGGTCCTGCTATTGAAGACGGGTTCTACTATGATTTTGAATTTGAGACACCTGTAACAGCGGCTGAATTTGATAAAATTGAGGCCGAAATGAAGAAAATTATCAAAGAAAATCTTCCTCTTGAAAGATTTGAGCTTCCAAGAGCCGAGGCTATTAAGTTCATGGAAGAAAAAGGCGAACCTTATAAGGTTGAGCTTATAAATGACCTTCCTGAAGACGCAATTATCTCTTTCTATAAACAGGGTGAATTTACTGACCTCTGTGCAGGTCCACACCTTATGTCAACAGGAAATGTTAAGGCAATTAAGCTTCAAAGCGCTGCCGGTGCATATTGGAGAGGGGACGAAAAGAATAAGATGCTTACCCGTATTTACGGAACAGCATTCCCTAAAAAGTCTGACCTTGACGAATATCTTGAAATGCTTGAAGAAGCACGTAAACGCGACCA
>JAZROF010000052.1:0-3987 GCA_045648565.1 Clostridia bacterium
TCAGAGCCGAGCGAACAAAGAGCCATATCCCCTGAAACCGCAACAGCACTACCGCCGGATGAACCGCCGGGAACGCAGTCAGGGTTAAATGGGTTTTTAGGCTTATTATAATAACAAGTCTGGGAAGAGCCGCCCATAGCAAATTCGTCCATACTTGTTTTTCCTAAATTAACAATTCCCTCGGCGTTAAGCTTGTTCATAACAGTTGCGTTATATGGAGGGATATAACTTTCAAGCATCTTTGAGCCACAAGTAGTTTTAATCCCCATTGTGCAGATGTTATCTTTAATCGCCATAGGAATACCTGTTAAAGAAGTAGCTTCCCCTTTTGCAATTTTTTCATCTGCTTTTTTTGCCTGAGCAATAGCACTTTCCTCACAAACTGTTATATAAGCGCCAAGTTTTTCGTTATTAGCTTTGATTTTCTTAAGATATTCTTCCGTAAGCTCTAAAGAGGAAATCTTTTTCTCATCAAGCATTTGTCTTGCTTCTTTAATAGTTTTCATAATTTTCCTCCTTAATCAACAACTTTCGGAACAACGAATTGGTTTTCCGTAGTTTCAGGGCCGTTTTCAACAATCTTGTCCATATCAGAAAAGGTTGTAACCTCGTCGGTGCGGAGAGATGTGAAAGGAACGGCATTTGCCATATCAATAGGGTTATATTCAAAATCAGACTCCCCGATTGTATCCATCAAATTCATAATATCCGTCATATCTTTTCCGTAGGATTCCATTTCCTCATCGGATAAATAAAGACGGGAAAGCTCACAAAGAGTAGTTAAATCTTCCTTTGTAATCATAATTTGCCTCCTTAGAAACGCCAAAGCGTTTATAAATAATCACAGATAAAGTTATTATACCCTAAATTTACAAATTTTTCAAGATATTTTCCGATATTTTAAAGAAAATATTTAAGTTATGAGCAAAACTATCCACTTGCAAAGAAAGAGTGTTTATGATATAATAAAAAAATCAGGGAGGAAGGGCTATGCTTCATATAAAAGAAACCATCGTTCTTGAAGGAAAATATGATAAAGAGCGGGTAAAAAAAGTAACAGACGCTCCGATTATTTTAACGGGCGGGTTCTCGCTTTATAAAGATAAAAAAATTATGAAAGCTATTATTTCGGCAGCTAAAGAAACGGGGATAATCATTCTTACCGACTCAGACAGAGCAGGTTTTAGAATAAGGAATTATATTAAGCAATGTGTTGGAAACAAAGGAAAGGTTTTAAATGCATATATCCCGTCAGTTGAGGGAAAAGAAAAGCGAAAGGATTCCCCCGGGAAAGAGGGAACTTTAGGTGTTGAGGGAATGAGTGAGGAAGTCCTTAAAGAAATACTTTCTTCAGCAACAGAAATAATCGAAAATCCCGAAATTGAGGAGATGCAACTGACTAAAGCAATGCTTTATGAAGATGGCTTAACCGGGAAAGAGGGAAGCGATCAGCTCAGAAAACAATTAACACAAGCCTTATCACTTCCGCCAAGATTATCTGCAAACGGACTCATTGAAATAATTAACCGCATATACGGTTATGAAAAATATAAAGAAGCACTTGAAAAGATTAAATCACAAAAAGGAAAGGGTGGAGAAAATGATAACAAATGACATTAAATATATTGGTGTAAATGACAGAGAAATTGACCTTTTTGAGGGACAATATGAGGTTCCTGAAGGAATGGCTTATAATTCCTATGTTATAATTGATGAAAAGGTGGCAGTTTTTGATACTGTTGATAAGAACTTCGGAGAAGAATGGCTAAAAAATCTTGAAAATGCCCTACAGGGAAGAGGAGTTGACTATCTTATTGTTCAGCATATGGAGCCTGACCACTCTGCAAACATCGATGTTTTTGCAAAGAAGTATCCTGATGCAAAAATCGTTGCAACGGACAAGGCTTTTGTTATGATGGAGCAGTTTTTCGGCGAAACCTATGAGGGAAGAAAACTCGCTGTCAAAGACGGAGACGGACTTAGCCTTGGAAAGCACGAGCTTATTTTCGTTACTGCACCAATGGTCCATTGGCCTGAGGTTATGCTTACCTATGACAAAACGGATAAGGTTTTATTCTCAGCCGACGCCTTTGGAAAATTCGGTGCACTTGATGCGGAAGAGGACTGGGCTTGTGAGGCAAGACGCTATTATTTCGGCATTGTTGGAAAATATGGTGCTCAGGTTCAAGCCCTTTTAAAGAAAGCACAGGGGCTACAAATTGAAAAAATCTGCCCGCTTCACGGCCCGATTTTAACTGAAAATTTAGGTTATTATCTTGATTTATATAATACCTGGTCGTCTTATAAAGCCGAAGCAAAGGGCGTTTTAATTGCCTATACTTCAGTTTACGGTAACACAAAATCCGCGGCTTTGCTTCTTGAAGAAAAGCTTAAAGAAAAAGGCATAAGAGTTGTAACTGCTGACCTGGCTCGGGATGATATGCACGAGGCTATTGAGGATGCTTTCCGCCATAGCCACGCAGTTTTTGCAACAACAACTTACAATGGAGATATTTTCCCATTTATGCGTCACTTTATTGACCATTTAACAGAGCGTAATTTTCAAAATAGGACAGTTTCATTCATTGAAAACGGAAGCTGGGCACCAACCGCTCAAAAGATTATGAGAAAAATGCTTGAAAACAGCAAGAATTTAACATACACAGAAAACTCTGTAACTATAAAATCTGCATTAAATTTTGAAAGCGAGGAACAAATTACCGCCCTTGCTGATGAAATCGCTAAGGATTTTTAAGGGGTATTGATTATGAAAAAATTTTTGGCAATTGTGCTTACCTTGGTGATGGCATTAAGCCTTTTTGGCTGTCAAAAGACAGACATAAAAGAAGAAATTCCATCTGTTTATACCGAAATCGGTGAGGGTGAAAAAGAGTTTATCTTCTCCGTTACGGGAAAAGATGGGGAAACAGAAAGCTTTTTAATAAAAACAGACGAAAAAACCGTAGGGCAGGCTCTTCTCAATTTGGGGATAATCGAAGGCGAAGACGGCCCATATGGACTGTTTGTGAAAACGGTAAACGGCGAGAGAGCGGACTATGACAAGGATAAGGTTTATTGGGCGTTTTATATTGACGGCGAATATGCAACTTCCAGCGTTGATAAAACGGATATAGATGAGGGAAAAGTCTACGCCTTTAAGGTAACAAAAGCGTAAAAATATGAAGATAAGTATTAAAGAAACGGCAATTTTCGGGATGCTTGGGGCGATTATGTATGTCTCCAAGCTCCTGACGGAGTTTTTGCCCAATGTCCATTTGCTTGGAGTTTTCGTTGTGGCGATAACGGCGGTATATGGGGTAAAAGCTCTTTATCCCATATACATATATATTTTAATAAACGGACTTTTCGCCGGCTTTGCTCTCTGGTGGATTCCATATCTTTATGTATGGACAGTCCTTTGGGGAATGGCTATGCTTGTGCCGAAAGGTTTAAACCCTAAAGTTAAAACTGTGGTTTATATTTTGATTTGTTCACTCCACGGCTTTTTGTTCGGAACTCTTTATTCGGTAGGACAAGCCATAATGTTTGGAATGAACTTTAAAACAACAATTGCCTGGATTGTTGCAGGTCTCCCCTGGGACGCGGTCCACGGCGTTGGAAATCTAATCGGCGGACTTTTAATCAAACCACTGATTTCAGTAATAAAACTATCAAAAAAATAAAGGCAGAAACGATTTCGTTTCTGCCTTTTTTATTTGAAAAAAACGCAAATTTTAAAAAAGTATTGATATTTTTTAAAAGATAGTTTATAATAAAACATGCCAAACTAATTTAATATTGCATAGTGGGTTATTTTTATTGCTAGAATAATTATGCCGTTTTTTTAGCATACTTGTATATTGAATTTGATAAAAATGCAAATTCCTTTTATGCGAGTATGTTAACTCATTATGCGTGGAATTAGTTTGGCGACTATCGGAGTTTGCGTTTTTTATGCGTCTACTTCGGTAGGCGCATTTTTTATTT
>JAZROF010000053.1:0-21890 GCA_045648565.1 Clostridia bacterium
GAAAAGGTTTATGGTGCTTATAAGACTGTCAATGTTAAGGGGTTTAACCATATAATATTCAGCTCCCAGGTCAATGCAGTTTTGGGCAATTCGCTCCTTTTTAATAGAGGAGGAAATAATAATCATAGGACTGTTTTTCCCTTGTCGCCCTTTAAGTCTTTCTAAAACTCCCATTCCGTCAAGAGATGGAAGAATAAGGTCCATAATAAGTACATCAGGCTTTAAAAGCTCAACACTTTCAAGGACCTCAAATCCGTCACTGACCAAAGAGCAAACTGAAAAACGATAGTCCGTCTCCAACTGTTTTTTTAGTGTTTCCCCATAGCTTTTGTCGTTGTCTGCGATAAGAACTTTTATCTGTTTCTCCATTTTAACAATTCTCCTTTTAAATTTTTCCAATATTTTCCAATTACAATTAGATTATAAACCTAATTCCCAAAATTTGTCAATAGTTTTTTGGAAAATTTTTACAAAAATTTTTTTAGATATTGTTGTTGGTGTCGAAAAAAAGCACAATATATTGTGCTTTTGTCGTTATTTGGATATTTAATTTGAAAATGTATTTATAATGTATTCTCTCGCGTTGCTTTCCATTGTATCGTCAAGAGGAGAGAGGGCGGTAAAGTCGTCATATTTCCTCTTAAGTGCCTTTTCTAAAAGACTGTCACAAAGCATTGGGTTTTTAGGAAGAAGAGGTCCGTGGAGATAGGTCCCTATAAGATTTTTATAAATAACTCCCTCATATCCGCTTTCTCCGTTGTTGCCGTGTCCTAAAAGAATTTTGCCCAAAGGGGTGTGGTTTCCTATGTCTGTTCTTCCGCCGTGGTTTTCAAAGCCGGTTATTTTTCCAAATTCTTCGCTTTCTAAAATAACATTTCCGATAAGGCGACTTCCCTCGTTTGAGATAGTTGAAATATCTAATATTTCGACGCCTTTAATCTCCGATGAAGAGGTCTTATAGTATTTCCCCAATAATTGATAGCCTCCGCAAACAGCAAGTAAAACTCCGCCATTTTTAACATAAGTGCTTAAGGCTTCTTTATGAACACTTAAAAGAGCACTGACGGTTTCCATTTCACGGTCAGAGCCACCGCCAAGAAAGATTATATCGGTATTTTCAAAGTCGATAGTATTATTTGAGGCAGTAACATCAATAATATTTGCCCCGATATTTCGCCATAAAAGACGCCTTTTAAGAGCCTCAATGTTTCCCTTATCCCCATAGAGATTTAAAAGGTCACCGTAAAGATGAACAATATTTAATGAGTATTCCATTATTTTCTGCCCTCCAATTCCTTTTTTATGCTAAGCATAATCTCCTGTGTGCCAAAGAGAGCGGTATAATTTACTAAAACATAGCAAACCTCGGCATCGGTTTTAAGAGCATCTTCAATTGCCTCTTGAATATTGTCTGTTATTTTATCTATTTTAACATCTGAATATTTAAAGCGAAGGGCAAGGTCATAAAGCCTTTTTCCACTCAGGGAAAGAAGATTTAGATGCTCATCTGAGAGCCTTTCAAAATTAACATCCCAAAGCCAGGATACATCCATACCGTCGCTTGGCTCAGAGTTTACGGCTATAATAACATCTTTTTTTCTCTTATCGGAAATAACAGTTTCGATTGCCTGATTAAAACCTGCGGGATTTTTGGCAAGATTTAAAATTACGCTCTTTCCAAGGTCAATCTCCTCCATACGTCCGATTTGTGGCTTATAGTCGGAAAGAAGAGCAGAAAAATCCTGTGAAGTGTGTCCTAAAAGGTTCATAACCGAATAGAGTGCCAAAATGTTATATATATTGTAAAACCCTCTGTAATTAAGCTTTAGGGGAATATTGTTAATTGTGAAAGAGAGACCATTTGTAAGATTAACATTTTTTGCCTCAAAGTCAATTTTATTTCGCTTGTTGTTACAGCTTTTGCAGAAATAATCTCCAAGCTGACCGTAGTGGTAATAATTATAAGAAAGCTCAGCCCCACATTGACTGCAAAATTGACCATCCCGAACCTCAGCTTCCTGAGGCAATACCATTTCACTAATCCCAAAATAAGAAGCCTTTTTACCATTTCCAAGCTGAGCGGATAATGGGTCGTCACCATTTAAAATAAGCTTAACAGAGGGGACTTTTTCTATGGCAGATTTGATTAAGTTAAGAGTTGTTTCAATCTCGCCGTAGCGGTCAAGCTGGTCACGGAAAAGATTGGTAACAATCATATAATCGGGGGTTATGTGGTCAAAAACCTTAACTGCATATGCTTCATCGATTTCAAGACAGGCATAGTCCGCTTTTAATTTTCCAAAGATATTGCAGTCCATAGCAAAAGCTGTGGCAACACCGCTTAACATATTTGCCCCAAGAGTATTGCAAACAACTCTATAGCCACACTTTAAAAGTGCAGAGTAAATCAAATTATTTGTAGTAGTTTTCCCGTTAGTTCCGCAGGTTACAATAATCTTACCCTTTATGCTTTTTGCAAGTATTTTTATAATATCAGGACAGATTTTAAGGGCAATTGCTCCCGGAGTTGAGGAGGATTTTTTGCCGATAATTTTTCCAACCAAAGAGGACAGTTTTGCTGCCCAGATTGCAAGTATAAGTCGCATAAGTTTTATCCTTTCCCTTATTTCTCAATAAGTTTTATATCTTCTTCACTGAAAATTTCATAAAGGTCGTCAAAAGGAATGTTATTCTCATCTGCCCACATTGAGCGTGGGGTAGAAAATGCCTCTTTTGTATCCTCATAATAAATATTAACGGGGAGATTTCCACCCTTTAAAATGCTTTTAAGCTCCTCTAATTTTTCAGTATCGTCTGACCTCATTTTAATGTAGAGCTTTTTGTATTTTCCATCAGGTAAAGAGGATAAAGGGGCAACGCTTTCCAATCGAAGCTTTGGAGGCTTGTCCTCAGGCATATCAAGATTTCCCGAAAAGCAAAGAACAGCGTCTTCCTTTAAGATATTATAATAGGTTCTTACATGAGAGGGGAATACAATAATTTCCATACTTCCCGTTAAATCTTCAAAATTCAGGTAATACATAAGCTCATTTTTCTTTGTAAACTGCTTTCTTATTCCTGTAATCATTCCTGAGAGAGTGACTTTATCTCCGCTGTCAAATTTATGGTTTTCATTTTCGTTTATCTCATAAGCTGTGGCATTTGACAGCCTTTCAATTTTCTCTTTATAGCTATCCAGAGGATGCCCTGAAATATAAACCCCAAGATATTCCTTTTCGTTTTTCAAAATTTCAGTTCCCGAAAGCTCATCAAGGCTTGGGAAATCGTCTTTATCGCTTCCAAAATCCTCAAAGAAACTGCCAAAGTCAAGCTGCCCTTCCACATTGTTTTTCTTTTTGTCAACGGCAGAGTCAAAGGTGCTTTCAAAAACTTCTAAAAGGACACTTCTTTTTAAGTTAAGTGAGTCAAATGCACCGCACCTTATAAGAGCCTCGAGACTTCTTTTATTAAGCTTTCCTGTTGCCATTCGGTTGCAGAAGTTGGTAAAGGAGGTAAAAGGACCGCCTTTTTCTCTTTCTTGGGCGATTTCATCAATAATTGAAACGCCCACATTTTTAACAGCCCCAAGAGAAAAACGGATATTCTCCCCGTCAGGCACAAAAGCGGAAGTGCTTTTGTTTATATCGGGCGGAAGAATGTTAATTCCGCACTTTTTCGCAGAGCCTAAATACTTCGTAATCTTATCAGGGTGAGCAAGGCAGCTTGTAAGAAGAGCTGCGAAGAACTCAACACTATAGTGGCAACGAAGATATGCCGTCTGATAAGAAACAAAGGCATAAGCTGCTGCGTGGGATTTATTAAAGGCATACTTTGCAAAATCCATCATTTCGTCAAAAATTTCTGCCGCAGTTTTCTCCTCAATGCCTCTTTTAACTGCTCCCTCAACTTCATATTCACCATTTTCGTTTTTAATACCGTGAATGAAGTTTATCCTCTCCTGCCCCATAACATCCGTCTTTTTCTTGGACATAGCACGGCGGACAAGGTCGCTTCTTCCCAAAGAGTATCCCCCAAGGTCACGAACAATTTGCATAACCTGTTCCTGATAAACAATACAGCCATAGGTCACGTCAAGGATGTTTTCAAGCATTGGATGTTTATATGTAATGTTTTTGGGGTTATTTTTATTTGAAACATAGCGGGGGATTGAGTCCATTGGGCCCGGCCGGTAAAGAGAAATTCCCGCAATAATATCTTCAATAGAGGTGGGAGAGAGGTCCTTCATAAAGGATTGCATTCCACCGCTTTCAAGCTGGAATACGCCGTCTGTGTCCCCACGGGAAATCATTTTATAAACTTCCTGGTCATCAAAATCAATAGTCCCGATGTCAAGGTCTTCCCCTCGTGTTTTCTTAATATTCAGGATTGTATCCCGTATAACAGTTAAGGTCCTAAGCCCTAAAAAGTCCATCTTAAGTAGGCCAAGATGCTCAACCGTGTCTTTTGTAAACTGCGTGGTTATAACATCACTGTTACACTGAACAGGCACATAAGCCGTAACAGGCTCTTTTGTTATAACAACACCTGCCGCGTGGGTTGAGGAGTGCCTTGGAAGACCCTCAAGCTGAATTGATGTGTCAATAAGCTTTTTAATCTGCTCATCAGAGTCATACATACTTTTAAGTTGAGGATTGACTAAAAGAGCCTTTTCAATGGTCATATCAAGGGCAGCCGGAATTTCCTTTGCAACAGAATCTGCAACGGAATATGGAACATCAAGGGCACGGCCAACATCACGGATTGCAAGGCGGGCAGCCATTGTTCCAAAGGTTATAATCTGTGCCACGTGGTCAGAGCCGTACTTTTTATTAACATAGTCAATAACCTCGCCTCGGCGTTCATAACAAAAGTCAATATCAATATCGGGCATAGTAACTCGCTCGGGGTTTAAAAAACGCTCGAAAATAAGACCGTATTTAATGGGGTCAATATCGGTTATTTTAAGGCAATAGGAAACGATGCTCCCTGCGGCACTTCCTCTGCCCGGGCCAACCATAATCCCATTTTCTTTAGCGTAATTTATAAAGTCCCAAACAATTAAGAAGTATTCAACATATCCCATTGACTTTATGGTCTCAAGCTCGTAATTTAAGCGTTTTTTGATTTCGCCGTCATCATTTGGAAAACGCTCTAAAAAGCCTTTTTCACAAAGCTCAGATAAGTATTCATAAGCCGTGTAGCCTTGGGGGAGGGCGAATTCGGGAAGATGGAGCTTTCCAAATTCAATTTCCACATTACACATATCCGCAATTTTTTGAGAATTTTCGATAGCCTCCGGAATATATGAGAAAAGCTCGTTCATTTCCTCCTCGGACTTAACATAAAGCTGAGAGGATTCCATTTTCATTCTGTCGTCATCATTAACAGTTTTTCCCGTTTGAATACACATTAAAATGTCCTGATAGGTGGCGTCATCCTGGGTAACATAGTGAACATCGTTTGTGGCAACAAGCCCTAAATCAAACTCTTTTGAAAGGGCGATAAGCTGACTGTTAAGCTTTTTCTGGTCATAAAGGCCGTGGTCCTGAATCTCTATGAAAAAGTTTTCTTTTCCAAAAATATCAATAAATCTTTTGGCAGTTTCCCTTGCCTCGTCGGGATTACTGTTTAAAAAGTGGCGGGAGATAACCCCAAACATACAGCCGCTTAAGGCGATAAGCCCCTCGCTATGCTCTTTTAAAACCTCAAGGTCAACGCGTGGTTTATAGTAAAAACCGTCAACCCAGCCACAGGAAACAATCTTCATAAGATTTTTATATCCCGTTTCATTTTTTGCAAGGAGGATTAAGTGGGCATTTTTTGAATCAAGCTCATGAGTCTTGTCAAAACGGCTTCTTTGAGCTATGTAAACCTCACAGCCAAGTATTGGCTTAATGCCGATTTTCTTTGCATATTCGTAAAAATCAATAACCCCATACATATTGCCGTGGTCAGTAATTGCCATAGCGTTCTGTCCAAGCTCTTTAGCACGGTCTAAAATTTTTGGAATAGTTCCCTCGCCGTCAAGCAGGCTGTATATGGTATGGGTGTGAAGATGCACAAAAGACATGGCTTTCCCTCCTTTTATAGATTTTCTGCAATTTCAAGTATTTTCTTTAGCCTATGATTTACTCCCGATTTTGAAAGAGGGGGAGTAAGCAACTTCCCAAGGTCACTAAGGCTTAAATCTCTGTTTTTAAGCCGAAGCTTTGCTAAATCAGAAAGCTCCTGGGGTAGCTCATCAAGACCGATTTTTTCTTCGATTTTATTTATTGCCATAATGTGAGTTGCGGATGCCGTAAACACCTTATCCATATTGGCAACCTCGCTGTTATAAATTCGGGTAATATCGTTTCGGACCTCCCGCTCAATTTTAATATTTATGTATTCCATATAAGCTGACAGTGCTCCAATATAGGTTAAAACATCGCAGATGGTATCACTTACTTTACAATAAACCACAAAGGAGCCTTTTCTTTTAACCTTTTTAAAGGAAAAGCCAAGAGAGTCTAAAAACAGGAGGAAGTCCTCAGTTAAAAGCTCATATCTTGTTAAAAACTCCATATTATAGTTTTTGCCCGGGTCAATAACAGTTCCGCCACCTAAGAAAGCACCCCGCAAAAATGCTTTTTTACAACAGTCCTTTTCTATAACCTCAGGAGTTATGCGAAATTTTATATTATTTTCGCAAAGACGCAGAGAGTATAAGCATTTTGCAACAACTCCTATTTGGTCGCAATAAACTGTATAGAATTTACCGTCCTTATTAACTTCTCCCGAAAATCCGAAAAGCTCTTTTAAAAGCAGACAGAATTTATCCGCAACCAAAGAGCTTTCACTTATAAGCTTTATTGATTTTTCAGTAATACTCCCCGCAAAGAGCAGCATACCAAAAAGCTCTGCCCTCTTACAACAGAGAGATGAGTTTTGTGCAAGTATTAAAGGCTCTTTTGTTTTTTGGGAAAAAGATTTCATAATATATTTATCCTTTTTTAATATCTCTGTGAATGGTTAAGGCGTTGTGGCCGCCATTTTTCAGTTCCTTTTTAAGTGCTTCGGCAATTGTAACACTTCGATGCTTTCCGCCTGTACAGCCGATACTTATAACAAGCTGAGTCTTGCCCTCTTCAATGTAGTGAGGGATTAAATAGTTTACCATATCCGTAAGCTTATTTAAAAAATCATAGCTGATTTTAAAGTCCATAACATATTCATAAACACATTTTTCAAGCCCTGTCCGATTTTTAAGCTTAGGAATATAAAAGGGATTAGGAAGAAAGCGAACATCAAAAACAAGGTCAGAATCAAGAGGAATTCCGTTTTTAAAGCCAAAGGACATTATATTTACAATAAGTCCGTCAAATTTCTTGCTCCCTTTATAAATATCAACAATCTGTTTTGATAAATCAGAGCCTGATAGCATAGTAGTGTCTAAAATATGAGTTGCCCGAGAGCGGATATCAGATAAAATCTCCCTCTCTTTTAAAATCCCGTCAATTATGCGTTTATTTTTGGATAAAGGATGAGTTCGCCTTGTTTCTTTATAGCGTTTTATCAAGGTTTCGTCAGATGCCTCTAAAAACAAAAGGTCATAGCTATATCCCGATGCAGTAAGCTCATCAAGACTGTTTGAAAGCTCTGAAAACATACTTCCGCTTCTTATATCGCAAACGATGGCAATTCCTTTTGCGTTTTCATTTGAGCGGTAAAGCTCAATAAATTTTAAAAGAAGCTGAGGGGGCATATTATCAATACAAAAATAGCCCATATCTTCAAGACTCTGTATGGCTCTTGACTTTCCTGCCCCTGACAGCCCTGTTATAATTATAAGCTTCATTTTGTATTTCACTCCTTATCCTTAGAATTTTCCAATCATTTTAACTTCAGGCGAAAGCTTAATTTTGAATTTTTCATAAATTGTTTTTTGAGTATGCTCAATAACGTCTAAAACATCTTTTGCAGTAGCGTTTCCTGTGTTTACAACAAAGCCTGCGTGTTTTTCGGAAATCTCTGCCCCGCCGATTTTAAAGCCCTTAAGACCTGCCTCTTCAATTAATGCCCCTGCAAAGTGCCCTGTCGGGCGTTTAAATGTGCTGCCTGCACTTGGCATATTAAGAGGCTGTTTTGAAAACCGTCTTTCCTTAAGATCCTCGGTTTTTGACTTAATTTCCTCTTTATTCCCTTTCTTTAAGGTAAGAGTGCAACCTAAAATCACGCAGTCATTTTCCATAAAACAGCTGTGACGGTAGCCAAAATCACAATCAAAAGCTGAAATTGTTTTTATATTATTTTCTTTGTCAATAAAGGTTACATCTTTGACAATATTCGACATTTCCTCTCCATAAGCACCTGCATTCATATAAATTGCCCCGCCTAAAGAGCCTGGGATACCTGATGCAAATTCAAAGCCTGTAAGAGATTTTTCGTATATTAAATTTGCAAGACGGGATAAAAGAATACCGCTTTGTGCATAAACTGTTTCACCGTCTATTTCCGCTTTTTTCATATTTCTTGTAGTGATTGCAACGATGCCGTCAATGCCTTTATCACCGACTAAAATATTTGAACCGTTGCCTAATATAGTAAGCGGAATATTCTCAGATTTTGAGAGAGTTAAAAGAGCTATAATTTGTTCATTATTTTCAGGAAAAACCACAAAGTCGGCCTGACCGCCGATTTTAAAGGTGGTGTGATTTTTCATCGGCTCGTTTTTTAAAACATTGTTTTCGCCCAAAAGAGAAATGAGCTTATTTTCTATCATAATATCTCTCCTAAAATTCAAATTCAAGATAAGGTTTTCTGTTTTTAAGATGGTTAAGTAATGTTTCTGCATTACGGTTTACAATCAATTCTTCAGGGAAATTGCATTCTTTAAGAAGAGTTATTGCATCTTTAAAGTCTCCTACAGTGTCGCAGTAGTGAGCGTCAGAACCTACGCAGATTTTAGCACCGTATTTTTTACAACAAAGAATAATATTGCGGCAAATATCTTTTTGAACATCTTTAGTTAAGGTGTAGCGATTTACTTCAATACACACATCCCTTTCCTTTGCTTTTTTAATAACAGCCTCGTGGTCATAGCTAAACCCGTTTCTGCCTGTATGCCCTAAAACATCAACATATGGATTATCCATAACATTAAGCCAGGTTTTGGTGTGGTCTTTCTCATCTCTACCCTCGTATGCAGGGGCGTGAATTGATGCAATTGTTATCCCTAATTTCTTTAAAATTATTTCGGGAAGGTCAACCTCCCCATTTTGATTTACTATGTTTAGCTCTGCCCCGCGTAAGATTTTAACCCCGAAAATTGTGGACGGAACTGACTTTAAATTTTGAAAATAAAAAAGATGAGGAGAATCGGGAGTGTTTACGGCGTGGTCCGTCATTGCAATAAGCTCAAGCCCCTTTTCGGATGCTATTTGTGCATTTTCTCGAATTGTAGAGTATGCGTGAGTGCTGGCTACTGTATGGGTATGAGTGTCAGTTAAAATTTTCAAAGTAGTTTTCCTTTCGTGATTTAAAAGTTCATTTGTTCAATAAGTCGTTTGTTAAGCTCTTCTGCTGCGTTATAACCCATTCGTCTCTGGCGGTTGTTCATTGCCGCAACCTCAAAGATAATTGCAAGGTTTCGCCCGGGGCGAACAGGAATTGTAAGAGACGGAATGTCAAGCCCTAAAATATTTGTGTATTCATCAACTAAGCCAAGGCGGTCGTATTGCTTACCCTTTTGCCAGGTCTCAAGATGGATAACAAGGTCAACCTTTTCTGTGTCCTTAACAGCACCCATACCAAAGATTTTTTTAACATCAACAATACCGATGCCTCGTATTTCAATAAAATGGCGGATAATTTCAGGAGATGAGCCAACTAAAGATTTTGAAGAAACTTTCTTAATCTCAACTGCATCATCTGCAACAAGTCGGTGACCTCTTTTCATAAGCTCAACTGCCGCTTCGCTTTTACCAACACCGCTTTCGCCTAAAATTAAAATACCCTCACCATAAACCTCAACCAAAACTCCGTGACGGGTAATTCTTGGGGCAAGTTCAACATTCAAAAAAGCAATGAGAGCACTCATAAAAGCCGATGTTGAAATGTTTGTCCTGAGAATAGGTGTTTTATATTCCTGAGCGAGTTTAAGCATTTCAGGAGATACCTGAAGTCCTCTTGTTATAATAACAGCAGGAACTTTCTTCTGGAAGAAATTCTTTAAATGAGAATATCTTTCTTCCTCAGACATATCCTCAAGATATGAATTTTCAACCTTACCCAAAATCTGAAGACGGGAGGAGTCAAAATAATCGTAAAAACCAACCATTTGAAGCCCGGGACGGTTAACATCAACAGAGTCAATTAAAACCTCTTCCTCGGGAAGATATATGGATTCAAGCTTAAATTCGTTTATTATTTTTGTCAGTGAGACAGTGAAAGTTTTAGCCATAATAACAGTTACTCCTTATGTAAAACTAGATATATAATTATATTATACTATATTTTTTAAAATTTGCAACGGAATTTAACAATTTGCCCATAAATTTTTGAAAAAATTTTAAAAAGTACTTGCAATTTGAAAAATAATCTGCTATAATAGTGCAAGTTGGTATGAACAAATGTAATTTAGGAGGTGTTTATATATGGCTAAGTGTGAAGTTTGCGGAAAGGGTGTTACTTTTGGAATTAAAGTATCTCACTCTCATCGTCGTTCTAATAAGGCTTGGAAGCCAAATATCAGAAGGGTTAAGGCTGTAGTTGACGGTACACCTACAAGAGTGTATGTTTGTTCAAGATGCTTAAGATCCGGGAAAGTTCAAAGAGCTGTTTAATTTGAAGTTGAAAATAAGACACGCATAGGGGAGTCCTATGCGTGTTTTTCATTATTAGTTCCCTTCGGGCTTTACTCTGAAAATGCATTTTAAAAGTCCTCGGAAAAATTTAGGAGGCCGGACCACGACAATTTTCATAAACACCATTCCTTTCTTGAAATTTTATCGCTTTAACAAACAGCTGATACCAAAAATTATAATCCCAAGCCCTAAGAGAAAGATAAGAAGATAATAGGGGATTATATTGGCGATAAATATACCAAGACCGAGTGTTATAAGCATACAGCCAATGAGTCTTGGAACGCATACGGGTTTCTTTTTGCACCTCATTTTAAAAACCACCTTTGCCTTTTACTTCATAATATGTAAAGGCTTAAAATGAGTGAGAGAAATTCCCAAAGGAAAATTTTTGATTTTATGGAGAAAATTTAAATATAATATTGTTTTTTTAATGAAAACATGGTATAATATCTGTATCTGTCGACTTATAATGTGTCGATTTGCACTTATTTAAAACAGTTTGTTTGTAAAAGAGGCTTTTTAAATGAATTTATTTAGATGCGAGGAAAAAATTAAAAACAGAAAATTCGATAAAATTCGAGATTTATTCAAAGATAGTAATATATGGTCATCTTTGTTCGCGGTTTTAGCTCTTTTAATTCCTGATTTGGTTTTGAAATCAAAGGTGTTGTTTGTTGATTTTAGAGTTGATGAAGGCCTTTTATACAGAGCGTTTTTGTGTGAGATTGTTCCAATTTTGTTCACATTGATGTGGATTTGTTTGGTCCTGTTTGTATGTATCTTTGTTATGGGAAAAAGGTCAGGGCGAATTGTGTTCATTGTGATTGCCTCCCTGGCTAACATATTGATGATTTCAGAATTCATTTATTACAATATGTTTGGCAGATTTTTTATGCTGAGCAGTATATTTCTGGCAAATGAAGGGGCAGCATACGCGGGAATTCTTTATCAGTATATTTCACCTTGGCTGATTGCATATACGATTTTATCCATTGGTTCGTTAGTTCTTGCCTGTAAGAGTTGGAAAAAGCGTGAAATTCCTAAAAAGTTTTGGACAATTGCAATTATATTTCCTGTCGTAATCGGGATTTTATCCTCTTTTATGACAGTAAGCGAGGCTGAGCAAAGTAATACGAAAATATGGTCAACCTGGAAAAGACCAAGATATGTATATTCCGATATGGCGGACCCGGACAGATGTATTAAGGTTATGGGTATTTATCAGTTTATGGTTAGAAGTGTCACATATCCATTGTTTTCCGACAAGGGCTTTTCTGAAGATGATTATAGGGTTGTAGATGAATATGTTAAACAGAATAATGATATATTTTCCAAGGAACAGGTAGAAAATGAAATGACCGGTTACTTTAGGGATAAGAATGTTATAGCGATTATGCTTGAAAGTATGGACGACTGGATGATAAGCCCTGAAACAACGCCGACGATTTATCGGCTTATGAATCAGGGGATAAACTTTGAAAACCATATCGCCTCTCCTTTTGGGGGCGGGTATACCTTTAATTCGGAATTTGCGTTTAACACGGGATATTATACCCCTAAATCTTCGTCAAGTGCGTCTATTTACGGATATAATAAGTTCCCATATACTCTTCCCAATCTGTTTAAGGAAAAGGGATATTCGGCAAATCAGTTTCACTATAATAAAATGGAATTTTATAACAGAGCGACAATGCATAAAGCCTTTGGCTATGAGGACTATATCTCATTTATGGACTATATGAAAGAAGCTGAGGCAGAGCTTGACAGCAATGCAATGCTTTTAGAGGATGAAGCAATTTATAAAAAGATGACGGAGAATGAGAAGTTTTTCGACTTTATTATAACCTATTCGGCACATCTTCCATATGGTGAAGATGATAAGATTGAGGCGGCTAAGCTTAAGTATCCATCTCTTGTGGATAAAACAAGCATTTATGAATTTAAGGCTATGATGGAGAAAGCTGACCAAATGAGCGAGGAGCTTGACTTTTCTCTTTATAATGATGAAAAGTGGCAAAGCCTTATGACGGAGTATAACAATGCAAGGCTTTTAGCAAAGGATACAGACGAATTTGTAAGGCTTTTAATAGAAAAGCTTGAAAGAGACGGTCTTATGGACGATACGGTATTAGTGGTTTTTGCTGACCATTATACCTATGGATACTCCGATGAGGATATAGTTAAAGGAATGTCCCTTTTGGGAGGAGAGCGATTTATTGAGGAGACGCCCTTCTTCATATATCATAAGGGGTCTCCTAAAATGAAAGTTACAAAGGTTTCAAGCACAAAGGATATTCTTCCAACGATGATAAACCTTTTTGGGCTTGATTGGTACGGCGGATATATTGGTGATGATATATTTGACAAAAATAATAAGGGCTTTGCGTATTTCAGTGATATGACTTGGTATGACGGTGATATTTATAGAGATGATACGCTTATTATAACAGATGAAAATCGTGAGTATGTTGAGAGCATTGACAAAAAGATGATGGACTGCGTAAACATAAACGATATAATTGTAGCCGGAGATTATTTTGCAAGGTAAAAGCAAGAAAGGAAGATAAAATTGAGAGAACAGTTAAACCAAATTAGATTAAATGCTGAGAACCAGCTTGGTGAGATTAAATCACTTGATAAAATTGAGGAATTCAGAGTAAAATTTTTAGGCAAAAAAGGTGAGCTTACTGCCGTTATGAAAGGAATGGGAGGACTTAGTGCTGAGGAAAGACCAATCGTTGGTCAGTTGGCAAACGAAGTTAGAAGCTTTATTGAAAATGCCATTGAAGAAAAGAAAGAGATAATTGAAAAATCCGCAATGGCTGAAAAAATCAAAGCAGAAAAGCTTGATGTTACAATGCCTGGGAAAAGACAAAATCACGGCACACTTCATCCGCTAACTAAAGTTTTAAATGACCTTGAAGATATATTTATTGGTATGGGCTTTACTATTGCAGAAGGCCCTGAGGTTGAGCTTGACTATTATAACTTTGAGGCACTCAATATTCCGAAAGACCACCCGGCACGTGATACTCAGGACACATTTTATATAAACGACGACGTGGTTTTAAGAAGCCAGACCTCCCCTGTTCAGGTGCGTGTTATGGAAAAGCAGGCTCCGCCAATCAGAATTATTTCTCCGGGCAGAGTTTATAGAAGTGACGCAGTTGATGCAACACACTCTCCTGTTTTCCATCAGGTTGAAGGGCTTGTTATAGATAAGGGCATAAAAATGTCCGACCTTAAAGGAACACTTGAGGTTTTTGTTAAAAAGCTCTATGGCGATGATACGAAGCTTCGTTTCCGTCCTCATCACTTCCCGTTTACAGAGCCAAGTGCTGAGGTTGATATTTCCTGCTTTAACTGTGGCGGTAAAGGCTGCCGTTTCTGTAAAGGAGAGGGATGGATTGAAATACTCGGCTGCGGAATGGTGCATCCTAAAGTACTTAAAAACTGCGGCATTGACACTGATATTTATTCCGGCTTTGCTTTCGGAATTGGTCTTGAGCGTGTTGCTCTCTTTAGATATGATATTGATGATATAAGACTTTTATATGAGAACGATACAAGATTTTTGGAGCAATTTTAGCAGATAAAGGGATTGAAAGGAAGGAATAAATTATGAATTTACCAATGTCATGGCTTCGTGACTATATGAACATAGGCGAAATCGATACAAAAGAATATGAACATAAAATGACAATGTCCGGCTCAAAGGTTGAGGGAACAGAAAGACTTGGCGGTGAGGCGGAAAACATAAGAACAGGCAAGGTTTTAAAGGTTGAGGCTCATCCTGATGCTGATAAATTGGTTGTTTGTCAGGTTGAGGTTGGGGAAGAGGCTCCAATTCAGATTGTAACTGCCGCTCCAAATGTTTTCGAGGGGGCAATCGTTCCTGTTGCAATGCACAAGTCCACAGTTTACGGCGGACAGAAAATTACAAGAGGAAAGCTCCGAGGGGTGGTGAGCGACGGAATGTTCTGCTCAACGGACGAGCTTGGAATGTCAAAGGAAAGAGCAACCGGGATTTTAATTCTCCCTGAGGATACCCCAATTGGCGTTGACGCTTGTGAATTATTAGGCCTTGACGAAAGAGTTGTTGAATTTGAAATAACATCAAACCGCCCTGACTGTATGAGCGTTATTGGCTTAGCAAGAGAAACTGCCGCAACATTTGGCTATGATTTTAAAGTTCCAAACCCAACAGAATATGAGAAAGTTTCTGAAAAGGCAGAAGATAATGCATCTGTTGAAGTTTTAGATTTTGACCTTTGCCCAAGATTTTTAGGTAAGGTGGTTAAGAATGTTAAGATAGGCCCGTCCCCTGAGTGGATGCAAAGAAGACTTGCAAGTTGCGGAATAAGAGCCATTAACAATATCGTTGATATAACAAACTATGTTATGCTTGAATACGGTCAGCCAATGCACGCATATGACCTTGACTGCGTAGCAGGAAAGAAGATTATCGTTCGCCGTGCTAAAGACGGAGAAATTTTAAAAACTCTTGACGATCAGGACAGAGTTTTAAATTCTTCTATGATTTGCATTTCTGATGAAAAGGAAGCAATTGGCGTTGCAGGCGTTATGGGTGGTGCAAACTCTGAAGTTACTGAAAACACAAAAACAGTTCTTTTTGAGGCGGCAACCTTTAACGGAACTGCAGTCAGAAGAGCTGCTAAAGCCCTTGGAATGAGAACAGATGCGTCAGCCCTTTTTGAAAAAGGTCTTGATGTTTATAACCTCGACGGGGCAATCGAAAGAGCTTGTCAGCTTATATCTCAAATGGGTGCAGGAGATGTTTTAGAGGGCACAATCGAAGTAAAAGGCAATCTTAAAGAAACCTTGGCACTTCCTTTTGAGCCTGAAAGAATGAATGCATTTTTGGGTATGGATATAAGCCGAAACGAAATGATTGACATCTTAACTTCCCTTGAATTTAAGGTAGAGGGGGACAAGGTAATTGTTCCTACTTTCCGTGGTGATATTGAGTCAATGGCAGATATCGCCGAAGAAGTTGCAAGAATTTACGGCTATGACAAAATTCCGACAACTCTTATGGATACTGCCGTAACTTGCGGAGGAAGAACACCTTCGCAAAAAGCAGAGGCTAAAATTAAAGATATTTTGGTTTCCGACGGTTTTGACGAAATCATAACATATTCATTTACTGACCCTAAGGAAAACGAGCTTTTATCTATTCCAAAGGAAGATGAAAAATATAACTTCGTTAAAATATTAAACCCTCTTGGGGAAGAAAACAGCGTTATGAGAACATCAATGCTCTCTTCGATGTGTGAGGTTTTAAAGACAAATTATAACAAGAGAACTCCCTCTGCGTCTTTGTTTGAGCTTGGAAGCATATATATAAACAAGGGCGAAACTCTTCCTGATGAGAGGAAAACTGTTGCAATCGGTATGTATGGCAGCGGTGATTTCTATGATTTAAAGGGAACAATTGAAAACCTCTTTGATGAAATGGGAGTTAAAAGGGTAAAATATGTTGCAGTTTGTGATAACCCAACCTTCCACCCGGGAAGATGTGCCGAAATTTATTGTTGTGATTGTAATAAGAAAATTGGTATTATGGGTCAAGCTCATCCGTCGGTTGCATCAAATTATAAAATAAATACTGATTTATACTTAGCAGAGCTTGATTTTGCCACAATTTTTGAATGCTCAAACGCTAAGAAAACCTATAAGCCACTTCCGAAATTCCCTGCAACAAC
This sequence comes from Clostridia bacterium, assembly GCA_045648565.1. Classification (GTDB taxonomy): domain Bacteria; phylum Bacillota; class Clostridia; order Monoglobales; family Monoglobaceae; genus SIG454. The sequence goes on from JAZROF010000053.1 coordinate 16,571, forward strand.
AAGAGATATTGCTATGGTTGTTGAAGAAAGCGTCAATGTAGGCGATATTGCCGAAATCTTCGAGGGTGAAATGGGAGGAATACTTGAGAGCTATGCTCTATTTGATATTTACAGAGGTGCTCAGCTTGGCGAAAATAAAAAGAGCGTTGCTTATTCACTTTCATTCAGAGCAAGTGACAGAACCTTAACCGATGACGAGGTTAATGCGGTTATGGAGAAAATTTTAGCCGGACTTAAGAATAAAGTCGGTGCTGATTTAAGATAATAAAATATATGGGAGGAATGACAAAATGAATAACGAAAACAATGCTACAATTAAATTTCAAGTAGAGAAAAAGCCAATGGACATTGAAGAAACAATTCTGACAGTTCATAACGCACTTGTGGAAAAAGGCTATAACCCAATTAGCCAGATTGTGGGCTATATTATGTCAGGAGACCCATCATATATAACCGCTCATAATGGAGCAAGAAGCCTTATCCAGAAAATCGAAGCAGACGAAATTTTGGAAGAGCTTGTTAAATACTATGTAAACAGATAGAATCTAAAATAACATAAGGAGAAATTTTATGAAAAAAGTATTGGCACTTATTTTAGCACTTGTGGTAGTTTTATCTTTTGTATCTTGCAAAAAGGATGAAGTTAATGGTCCTACAGAAAAGGATGAAACAAAGGTAGAAGACACTGTTTTGGATGAAGAAACAGAAGAAAAAGACGAAGAAAAGGACGAGGAAAAGGAAGAAGAAAAGACAGAGGAAACTCAGAAACCTGCTGAAAAACCTGCTGAAAAACCAGCAGAGAAACCTGAGGAAAAGCCCGCTGAAAAGCCTGCTGAGAAACCGGCTGAAAAGCCAAGCACAGTAGGAACTGCTCTTCTTGCTGATTTTAAGGTAGCAGCATCAGGGAAAAGCGTAGAAGAAATCGTGAATATTATTTCTCAAAATTCAATCCTTCCGTTTTCTCCTGTAACCAACCCTGTTGCAGAAGGAGATTATCTACCGGGCTTTGACGGAGAAGAAATCAAAGGGTTTAAGAGCGGCGTTGCGTTTATGCCTATGATTGGCTCAATTCCGTTTGTGGGATATGTGTTTGAGCTTAAAGACGGAACCAATGCTAATGATTTTATTTCAACTCTTAAGAAAAACGCTAATTTAAGATGGCTTATTTGTGCAGAGGCTGAAGAAATGGTTAGCGGTGCATCAGGGAATAAGGTTTTCTTTGTAATGTGCCCTAAGAGCTTTGAAGAAGAGTAACAACTAAATAAAACGGGTGCTTTTTGCACCCGTTTTTCTAAATTATGCGGAGGATAAAATATGCTTTTTTCAAGTATTCCTTTTCTATATTATTTCTTGCCGATAGTTTTAATACTGTACTTTATAGCACCAAAGCCGCTAAAAAACAGTGTGCTTTTAATATCAAGCCTTGTTTTCTATGCCTGGGGCGAGCCGAAATATATCTTTTTAATGATTGGGACAGTTTTAAGCGGGTATGCTCTTGGGTTACTCATTGAAAAATTCAGAGGGAAAACCCTTTCCAAAATCTTTTTGGGCTTAGCGGTTTTAATTGATTTAGGTGCTCTTACCTATTTTAAATATGCCGACTTTTTTATAGAAAATTTTAATGCGGTAACGGGCCTTTCCCTTCCGCTACTTAGAATTGCTCTTCCAATAGGCATAAGTTTTTATACTTTCCAGATTTTAAGCTATAACATAGATGTTTATAGGGGAACAGTTAAGGCACAGAAAAACCCAATAAACCTTGCAACCTATGTTGCTCTTTTTCCACAGCTTATTGCAGGACCAATTGTTCGGTATAAAGATATTGAAACTCAGCTTACAGGGAGAAAACACAGCTTTTCTATGGCAGCTGGCGGCATAAGACGGTTTATAATCGGCCTTTCTAAAAAGATAATCCTTGCCAACACCTTAGGAGAGCTTTGCGATGTTTTTATGCAGTCAGGGGACAAGTCCATTGCGTTTTACTGGCTCTTTGCAATTTCATATATGCTCCAGATTTACTTTGATTTTTCAGGCTACAGCGATATGGCAATCGGGCTTGGAAAAATCTTAGGATTTGAGTTTATGGAAAACTTTAATTATCCATTTATATCTTCAAGCATAACCGAATTCTGGAGAAGATGGCATATATCTTTGGGGACTTGGTTTCGGGATTATGTTTATATCCCCATGGGCGGAAACAGAGTAGGAAAGCTCAGACTTTTAATAAATATTTTTACAGTCTGGTTTTTAACAGGCTTCTGGCACGGGGCAGAGTGGACCTTTGCCATCTGGGGGCTTTATTTCGGAGTTCTTTTAACTATTGAAAAGTTTTTCTTAACTGATTTTCTTAAGAAAAATAAGGCGATAAGCCATATATATACCCTTTTCCTTGTGGCAATAAGCTTTGTGCTATTTAGTGCAGGGAATATGCCTCAGGCGGTTTCTTATATTGGCGGACTTTTCGGTGCAGGAGACACCCCGATTATATCAAATGAATTTTTGTATTATTTTAAAAGCTACGGAACTGTTATCTTAATTGGAATAATCGGTGCAACTCCACTCCCTAAAAAGCTTATCGAAAAGCTGAGCAAAAATAGCGGATTTAGGAAGACTTGGGAGATAGTTGAAATTCCTCTCCTTGTATTGCTTTTAATTATTTCAACGGCATACCTTGCAGACGGCTCGTTTAATCCGTTTTTGTATTTTAGATTTTAAAGGGGAGGAGAAAAGAATGAAAATAAAAGATATTATATCAGTTGTTGTTTTTGCCATTTTAGTAGGCGCAATTTCTCTTTCCTGCTTCTTAAAGAAAGACGATGAATATTCCGAAAGTGAAAGACGCCCCCTCGCTCAAAAAACAGAGATAAATAAGGAAACGATTTTTTCCGGGGAGTTTATGAAGAATTTTGAAACATATTCTGCAGACCAATTCCCTAAAAGAGATGTTTTTAGGGGGATTAAAGCAGTTTTCGTAAATAATATTTTAAACAAGGCGGATAACAACGGACTATATTTTAAAGACGGGCATATTTCCAAAATTGAATACCCCGAAAATGAGAAGATGATGAGCCACTCGGCAGAGATTTTTAATAAGATTTATGATAAGTATATAGACGGGAAAGATATGAATGTATACCTTTCAATCGTTCCCGATAAGAACTACTTTTTCGGAAAAGAGGACGGCTATTTATCCATAGACTATGATAAATTTATAGGCTTTTTCAAAGAGGAAATGCCTTATGCAAAGTATATTGATGTTGCACCTCTTTTGTCTATTGATGATTATTATAAAACCGACTCTCATTGGAAGCAGGAGGAGATTACAGATGTTTCCGAATATATCCTAAAAGAGATGGGAACGATTATCAAAACTGACTATAAAGTAAACGAAATTAAAACCCCTTTCTATGGGGTTTATAAAGGCCAGTCCGCCCTCTCAGTTAAACCTGATACTATAAAGTATCTGACGAATCCCGCCTTAGAGAGTGCGATTGTTAATTATTATGACACAGGGATAGCTAAAGAGGGGGAAATGTATAATATGGAAAAAGCGGTTGGGAAAGACCCTTATGAAATGTTCCTTTCAGGGTCAACCCCACTTGTTACCATAGAGCACCCCGAAAATAAAACGGGGAAAGAGCTTATAGTTTTCCGCGACTCTTTCGGAAGCAGTTTAGCACCTCTTTTGTCTTTAGGATATGAAAAGACAACTGTTGTGGATATCCGCTATGTTGGAAGCGACTTTTTAGGCAATTTAATAAACTTTAATTCTCAGGATGTTCTCTTTATTTACAGTGCAGTAATGCTGAACAATAGTTCGGGATTAAGATAAGAAAAGGTCAATACTCAAAAGAGTATTGACCTTTTGAATTTTAAATTTTATAGTCAAGTTTAAACTTTTCACCGCAGCCGTATTTTTCGTAAACATAGTCAATGTCTTTATCTCCTCTGCCTGATAAACAAGCAAGGATTGAGCCTGACTTATGCTCCTTTGCATAGCGGATAGCATATGCAACAGCGTGAGCACTTTCAATTGCAGGGATAATTCCCTCGTATCTTGAAAGGAGGAAGAATGCCTCCATAGCCTCTTCGTCGGAAACTGTTTCATAGTTAACTCTTCCCAAATCGCGAAGATATGCGTGTTCAGGACCAACACCGGGATAGTCAAGACCGCTTGCGATTGAGTAAACAGGAAGCGGCTCGCCCTTTTCATCGCTTAAAACATAAGTGTCAAAGCCGTGAATTCTGCCTTCCTTACCAAACTTCATTGTTGCGGCGTGGTCGCCGATTTTTTCGCCTCTGCCAAGAGGCTCGATTCCGTAAATCTCAACAGGGTCGGAAACGAAAGGAACAAACATACCGATTGAGTTTGATCCGCCGCCAACACAAGCACAAACGGCGTCAGGCATAATGCCTGTCATATCGAGAAACTGCTCTCTTGCCTCAATGCCGATAACAGACTGGAAGTCTCGGACGATTTTTGGGAACGGATGAGGGCCAAGGGCTGAGCCGATACAGTAAATTGCGTTGTCATATTCCTTAAGATATGCATCAAATGCGGCATCCACTGCCTCTTTCAGCGTTTTAAGCCCGTGAGTTACGGGAACAACCCTTGCACCAAGCATCTTCATTCTTATAACATTCGGGTGTTGCTTTTCAATATCTACCTCACCCATATAAATGTCACATTCCATACCAAAATAAGCAGCAGCAGTTGCAAGAGCAACACCGTGCTGACCTGCCCCTGTTTCGGCGATGAGCTTTTTCTTGCCCATATATTTAGCAAGTAATCCCTGCCCCATACAGTGGTTTAATTTATGCGCTCCTGTGTGGTTTAAGTCCTCTCTCTTTAAATAAATCTGGCAGTTGCCAAAGATTTTGGAAAGTCTTTCACAGTGGTAAACGGGAGTTGGTCTGCCCTGAAATTCCTTTCTTATACGGCGAAGCTCGTTAATAAACTGAGCAGAGTGGCAAATTGCCTCATATGCATCATCCGCCTCTTTAAAAGCAACGTCAAGCTCAGGTGGAAGATACGCCCCGCCGAATTTGCCGAAATAACCGTCAGGAGTAGGTGTTTCCTTAAGATAATTTTCAAAATCTTTATACTTGTTCATAATTTAACCCTCCAATAAAAAAATCTTCTGAACAGAAAATCAGAAGAAAAGAGTATCAAAATAAAAATCTCTCATCTCGTCTAATCTCAATATATCTAATCTCATCTAATCTGTTCTTTTATATAATATATCACACAATGCCTCTGTTTGTCAATAAAAACATACAATTTACTTGAAAGAGTTTAAAATTTATGTTAAAATAGTGA
>JAZROF010000054.1:0-50458 GCA_045648565.1 Clostridia bacterium
AGCACTGCGTCAGCCATATATTCAAGCTGTTCCTGAGAAAGTCCATAAAGTGGAAGGTGAGTAAATCTCTTATAGAATACTTCTTCACAGTTAGGACAAGTCTTTGCGATTTCGTCTGAATCGTAGCCCATATCCTGAACAACCTTAAATCTGTATAAAGGTCCGAAGTGAGCAATCTGTGTTACGCCCTTTTCTTCAAGCTTCTTCTTAAGAACCTGAATGTCTCCGCCTGCTTTAGCCGGGTCAATCTGGAGAAGATAGAGATGGAAAGTAGGCTTAATGTCGGCATTTCCGATATCCTGAGGAATGATTGCATCATTTTCTTTAAATCTTTCTGTAAGATATGCAGCCGCATCTCTTCTTATCTTGATAATTTCTTCGTTACGGGCAACCTGAAGAGTAAGACCTAAGCCCTGAATTTCTGTTGTTGAAGAGTTACCTGCCATAAATGGCTTTTCTTTGCCTGGGATTGGAGTGATGTTATATAACCAATCCTTAATTGGGCAAGTAAAGTCAAGACCTAAGAATCTTGCCCTCTTCATATCTGGTCCAAAGCCAGGAATTGTTGTAGTTAAGATACCGCCTTCACCAAAAGATGTGATATTCTTAACTTCGTGCATTGAAAATGCCGCAAAATCGCCGATTGTACCGATTTTTCTGCCCTTGTACATAGCACCAAATGCGTGAGCCGCATCTTCTAAAACTAAGATATCGTGCTTTTTAGCAAGTTCCATAATCGGGTCCATATCAACAGGGTAACCACCAATATGTACAGGAACAATCATCTTTGTTTTATCTGTAATCTTTCTTGCAACATCAGCTGGGTCCATATTGATTGTTCTTGGGTCAACGTCTGCAAAAACCAATTTACAGCCGATAGCGAGAGGATATGCCATTGTAGCTACGAATGTAATCGCAGGAACAATAACCTCATCCCCTTCTTTAAGATTTGCATACTTATATGCAATTTCAAAGCCTGCTGTTGCGTTTGTTACGAATGTTGATGTGTCTGTTCCAAGGTATTCGTTACAAGCCTTTTCTGCCTCTTCTACCTTTGAAGCAAGAGAGAGCTTTCCAGGTGGTGTTGCAAGAGGTTCAAGCTTTTTAACCTGCTGCCATACTGCCTCGAGTGCATCATCATATTCCTTGCCTTCTCCCTGCATTAAGAAGCGGATTATCTCCATAAGGTCGTGAACATTATAGTTTTCACCAACTGCTGCCCACGGAACCTTTGTCGCTCCTGTGTTATAACGAAAGTCTGTTGTTTGTTTTCCCATTTTTCATTTCCTCCTTTAATATTCTGGTTTATATGTTTGAATAAATTTTTCCCAATAAATTTTTCGGATTTCAATATCCTTTATCATAAGCTTGGTGCAGTATGCAGAAAAGCCTATATGTCCGCCTTTTATGGGGTTTGGGTCAATAAGCTCTGTTATTAAAGTATCGTCAACCACCATAAAGCACTGCCCATCAATTGCCCCGAGAGTCATTCGGACTAAATCTCCCGGATTATATTTATAAAGAGTTGTGGTTGAATAAAGTGCCGATTCGCAACCAACCTCATTTCTCTCAATTCCGCTTTTATTTTCATACCAGCCGTTAAGTCCGCAGACATAAGACGTCCCCAGATAGTCTGTCTCCTCGTCCCACCTTGCACAAAAAACTGCGTTTAAATCGCGTGTGGCAGGAAGAGCGGTCTTTACAGAAAATGTCATCATAACATCCTCTTTAAAGAATTCCTTACTGAATAAAATTCCGCCTTTATTCCCAGGCTCATCGCCGATAAGCCATCCACCATCTGCGTACCAGTTTCCGCTTTTTACATCCCAGTAATCTTTCCAGTCATCCCCTGGTGAATACTTTAGCAAAACTGGAGATTTATCAATAATAACTTTCTTTCCTAAAAGCTTTATTTCGTTCATTGTTATTCCTTATCCTTGATTAAATTTTTTCCATAAAGGAGCCGCCGCCATACATAAGATAAATGCAACTACAGCAATTACTATCCATGATGTTATAGTTACCGTCCAACCGTAATGCTCTGCTAAAAAACCAAATCCCATATTTGCAATAACCGCACCAAAAGATGCCACCGCATTTATAAGAGATGCTATGCTTCCAGCTCTGTTTATTTTTGCAAATCTTGCGGGCATCATTACATTACTAATCTGATGCCCTGCATACATCATAGTTGTCATAACAGTTAAACATCCAACAGCAATTGCAAGGGAAATATTTTCCATAAACAACAATAAAATTATAAACGGAACTGCTATTAAAAAGCACAATCCGAAAGCCTTTGCCTCATTGTGGGTAATCTTAGTGCAAATCCACGTGGCAATAAACACCCCTGTAATATTAACAAATACCAAAATAGTTGTAAGCGCACTCGCAAAGCTTTCCGAAACTCCATAATTTTCAATAATAAGAGTTGGCACCCATGCCTTAAGACCTGAATCCAGCGCCGTTCTTATAAACGCCGGAAGTAGCATAAGCATAACTCCGCTTGATATTATAATGGTGATAAATCCCGTCTTTTGCTTATCACTATTTTTATTTTCTTTTTCATCTTCCTTTTTATTTTTTATCCTGCTATTATTAATGCCCTTTATTATGTTTAACTCATTTTTTGCTCTGCGGTTTACAATCATCAACATAATTATACATCCAATAACGACTACTGCTGACGCAATAAACAAGGCTCTCCAAGTGGCAACCTTTAAAATAACCGCAGCAAGAAGATAATTCATTAAAGTTCCTACGCAAAAAGAAAAGGAAATTGCAGTCATAGCTTTACTCTTATGCTCCGGCAATATATATTCTGTAATCACTCTAAGTATTGCAGGCCAGATTGGGAATTGAATAAATCCGCAAAAGCTCCAGATAAGAAGCATTGGTAAAAACGAATTTACCATTGTCATTCCTATCATTGAGAAAAATGTTCCTAATAAAGTTATATAAATAAGCTTCATAGGCGAAGCCTTGTCAATAATCTTTATGCCTGCAATCTGCCCTAAGCCATAAAACAGGTAAAATCCGGCATTTATTGTTCCTGCCCAGGTCTTTGTAAAAACTCCTTCTTCCAAAAGGGACGCAATGGATGCGGAATAGGCACTTTTTGTCATAGAAATAACCGAATATATTAAAAAACTGGCTATAAAAATCCCTATGCTCACACGACTTGTTCGTTTATGCTCAATCTTTTCTAAATCCATTTCCACTTAGTTGCCACTCCTTTTTTACAAAACTCATTCTGTAAAAACATTTGGTTAATTTATTTATCCATTAAACAAATTATATCAAATTATACGATTAATGTCAATACAAATTGCTTATATATTTGACATTCATTTCCTTAAATGCTATAATAAATTCCATAACTTAGGAAAAGGAGAAAAAAGATGAACAAGCAGGTTGGTAATATGCAGCTTATGCAAAAAATCAATAGGCTCAAGGTTTTAAACTTTGTCCGAAGAAACCCCGATTGCTCAAGACCGATTATTGCTGAAGCAACAGGGCTTTCTATGCCATCCATTACGAATATAGTATCGCATCTTTTAGAGCTTGGTTATCTTGAGGAATGCGGAACTGAAAAGGCTTTTCGAGTTGGCAGAAAAAGCACTCTCCTTCGTTTTTCTTCTGCAGGGAAAAGCTTCCTTTTTATCTCCTTATATGATGAATTTATAAACATTTTCATCTGTGATTTATTGGGAAACACTACAAACGAATATCAGATTTTGAAAAAAGATTTATCTCTTTCGGAAACCATATCTCTTGTATGTGAAAAAATCTTAGAAATCACCAATAAATATGGTGCAGAGAATTTTCTTGCCATCGGCTTTGTTACCTCCGGTCTTGTTCTTCCTAATGGGCAATTTATTATGTCATCAAAGCTTAAATGGAAGTCCTTCAACATTAAAGAGGCTATCGAAAACATTACAGATATTCCTGTTTTTGTTGATAATGTTTCTCCTATTCGTGCCCTTTATCATTTTCATTCAAATGATAGTTACAGTAAAAATACTGTTTTTATTGACCTTGAAAATGGAATTGGCGCTTCCCAATTCTATAATGGTCAGCTTAACACCTCAACTCTTGGCGAATTGGGGCATACAACAGTTGACCAAAATGGCGAAATTTGCTTCTGTGGAAATCGGGGATGTCTTGAAGCTATGTGCTGCCCTAACAGGCTTCTGTCTTTATATGAAAATGCAAGTGGTGAAAAAATTTCTCTTTTGAGGCTTGAGGAGTTGTATGTAAAGGGTGACAAAATTGCTCGTTCCTCCTTAGAAAATTGTGCCAAATATCTTGGTATCGGTCTTGCTAACTTAGTAAACCTTTTCAACCCTGCCACTCTTGTAATTAATGTTGGCGACTTTAAAGAATGCCCTTCTCTTATCGAAAAATCTATTGAGGAGCTATTTGAAAGAGCTATTCCCTCATTAACAAAAGATTTGTGCATAGAAACAACATATTCTTCTCAACAGTCAGTTATCTACGGAATGGCATTAAATCTATGTGACAATATTTTCAGTATAGATTATCCTTATATTATAATATAATAAGCTATATAAAATTGGCCTACACTATTTTGCAAAATAGTGTAGGCCATATTATTTTTATTCAGTCTTCCATTAATCATATAGAATAATGGCACATTAAATTTTATGGAAGTATTCTGTATGTACGCAATCTGCCATCGGCATAAAGCTGTGTAAACGCCTCTGCATATTGTGCCTTACATTGATTTCCCCAGAATTTAGCTCTTGTTCTCTGACTCTGAACTATGTCAATGCCGTCATGTTCTAATAGCCATTTAAGCTGACTTTCGTGACATCTAAGCATTTCTTCCTTTACTTCCATTTCTTCGGTTATATCCACATACTCTGTTGGCATAAATCCGATGCCGCCTGCAGGGTCTGAGTAGTATATAGGAGTTACCTCAGTAGGCTCTCCCAATTCCGGTTTGAAATGCGGGCAACTTGCCGAAAAAGATGCATTAAACACCAATTTTGAAAGCTCTACGTGGTCACTGCAGTAATCATCAGGGCTGTGCGTGATTATAACATCCGGTTTTGCATAGCGAATAACCTTAATTATTTTATCTTGTTGACTCACATCTGCACTATTCATTGTTAAATCGCCAATATCAGCGGTTATAACTTCATATCCGGCAATTTGGGCAGCCTTCTGGGCTTCCTTTATTCTGATTTCTCTTAACTCATCAGGCATTATTTCAAAATGCCCCATATTGCCATTTGCCGCATGACAAGCAATAACAGTATGTCCTTGTTTTTTAAATTTTAAAAGTGTCCCCGCACACTGAAGCTCCATATCATCAGGATGACACATAATTGCCAATACTCTCATAGTTTCCCTCCTGTATTAGTTACACTCTGCAACAAGCGGTCCTTCAAGGTCTTTAAGATAGAAAAGTTTTCCGGGAAGAGTTGGGATAAAGCTTGATGTTATCCACATAGATGGGCCGTGTCTGAGTGTCATCCAGAAGCTCATACCCTGCCACTGCATACCACGGTTAAACGCACCGTCACATCCGCCGATTGCATAGTCAGCCTGTAAGAATAAGCCAGGTCCTATTGTGTTAGCACGACAAGGAACAAGTGTTGTTCTTGATTTAAAGCTTGTGATTGCGTTCTGCTCAATTGTTAAAGGATGAAGCTTTGCACCGATACGGTATGGCTGTGCCTTCCAGTCCTCAACAGATGCAAAATCTGCTGCAAACTGTGGTTCCCAGAATGCGATATGACACATTCTTCCGATACCGTATACCAAAACAAGCTTTACGCCTTCTGCTTTAAGCTTTGCAATCTTTTCAGGATATGTAGGTAAATTTTCCTTTGTTGCAAAGTTTCTCTGATTTTCAGGAACTGTAAGCTCACCTAATGGGTTAAAGAGAGCGTTACACATAGCGTTCTGGAATGCAGCCGGGTCATTTGATGGAAGTGTGTTTCCGTCTGCATCAGACCATTCATCCATATTGAATGTATAAACGTGGTCACACTTTATGTTCCAAGCCTTAAGGAAATAAACTGCCCACTTATACATACCCATAGGTCCAACAGGGAGAATGAATGCAATTTTTTCTCCTGCTTCCTTTGCGTTCTTGATTGCAAGAGCAATTTCGTGACCCATATATGTATCAAATTCGCCTAAATCCTCACATTTTATAGGATTAAAATCCTTGTTCCAGAAAGACTGTCTGTCTTCTACCTTGTTGTTTGGGTTACAACATTCGTCAATTTTCGCCATATCCCAACCTGCAGGATAAAAGCCTTCGAGCAATGAACCTTTTACTGTATCTTTAAAATCCATTTTCTTTCCCTCCGTATAAAAATTTATTTACTAAGCTGTCTGCGAACTTCTGCCGCAACCATTTCTACAAGTTTATCAATGTCAGAAGTAACGCCAGTGCCATTTGAAAATGGTGCTTTACCATCGCTTGAGAAAAGCTCCATCTTTGCAATTGTTTCCTGTTTAACAGCCTCAACAGCAGCAGGAATAAGGTCGATTATACCCTTGTTCATATCAGTAAACTTACTGAACTCAGCCTTAACAGCCGCAATATTGATATCTGTAAAGATGTTTACCTTGCTGATACCCTCTTTAATAGCACGCTTAAAGTCATTATCAGTAAGACCTGAGCCACCGTGAAGAACAAGTGGAACATCAACTGTGTTTGCAATTGTCTTAATTCTGTCAAAATCAAGTTTTGGCGGTAATTTATATGCACCATGAGCGTTACCTACTGCAATCGCAAGAGCATCTACCTTTGTTTTTTCAACATAATCTTTTGCAAGTTTTGGGTCTGTAAAGAACTTGCTTGGGTCTGCTAAATGAGAAGAACCCTCTGCTGAGCCTTCGTTATCTCCAACGTGGCCAAGCTCACCCTCGATTGTTGCTCCGTAAGAGTGGGCAATTTCTGCCATTTCCTTAACCTTTGCTACGTTTGTATCATAATCATCAGTTGAGCAATCGTACATAATTGATGAAAAGCCCAACTCCAATGCTTTAATACAGGTTTCCTTTCTAAGGCCGTGGTCAAGATGAACTACAACCGGAACTTTTGCTTTCTTAGCCATTGGAATGAGGTAATATGATACTTCTTCAAGTGGGCCATAAGGGAAAAGAACCTCAGCAGTACCCATAATTACCGGAGACTGTGTTTTTTCAGCCGCTGCAATAATTCCTCTTGCAAGTTCCATATTAACTGCATTAAAAAGTCCTACTGCATAACGATCTTTCTTTGCTGGTGCAAGCACCTGATTTAAGTTAACTAACATTTTTGTTTATCCTTTCTTGTTAATTATATATTAATTTAATATGTTTACTAATTTTACGGCAACAATCTTTTTGGCAGAATTTTAGGATAAACAAGGCATTGTTTAAACCCTTCTGCGTATGCACTGTTGCATTGAAGTCCTCTGTATTTTGCACAAGTTTTAACAAAATCAGCAAAGTCAATACCATCGTGATCACGCATCCACTTAAGCTGACTTTCGTGGCACTCAAGCATTTCAAGCTTTAAGTCCATCTCATCAGTAATGTCAACATATTCTGTTGGCAAGAAGTCAAGACCGCCAAGGTTGTCCATATAATAAATTGGAGTTACCTTTGATGCTTTCTTTGCGTTTGTTTCATAGTGAGGAACACTTGCAACAAAACTTGCATCAAAAACAAGTCGGCTTACTGCTACGTGGTCGGGCATATAATCAGATGGTGCGTGAGTGATAATAAAATCGGGGTCAGCTTCTCTTATAATATCAACCATTATATCCCGTTGTTCTTTACTTCCCTCGTATGCAAGGCAGTCGCCAATATCACAGGTCACAACCTTTATCCCTGCAAGAGAGCCTGCCTTCTTTGCCTCACCAATTCGCATTTCACGAAGTTCGTCAGGCATAATAACCTCGTGTCCTAAATTTCCGTTACACACATGGCAAACGGTTACATTGTCGCCTCGTTTAACACACTTTGCGAGTGTTCCGGCACAGTTAATCTCAATATCGTCCGGATGGCAACCGATAGCTAAAACATTCATCCTGTTTCACTCCTTATCTTTAAGTATATATAACTTTTGTATGCCTTATTTATCCAGTGGCTTCATTGTTGGGAAGAGTAGGACATCGCGGATTGCGGCAGAGTCGGTGAGTAGCATTGTCATTCTGTCTATACCAAAGCCGATACCGCCTGTTGGAGGCATACCAATTTCAAGAGCTTTCATAAAGTCCTCATCTGTTGTGTTTGCCTCTTTATCACCAAGAGCCAAAAGCTCTTCCTGAGCCTTAAATCTTTCCCTCTGGTCAATCGGGTCATTAAGCTCGGAGTATGCATTCGCCATTTCCCAACCGTTCATAAAGAATTCAAATCTCTCAACATAGTCAGGGTTTTCAGGTTTTTTCTTAGTAAGTGGAGAGATCTCAATGGGGTGGTCCATAACAAATGTTGGCTGGATTAAATGCTCTTCAACATAGTCTTCAAAGAATCTGTTCAATATATCGCCCTTTTTATGGTGCTCCTCATATTCAACGTGGTGCTCTTTGGCAACTTTTTTAGCTTCCTCAGCATCCTTGATTTCGTTAAAGTCAACACCCGCATATTTCTTAACGGCGTCAACCATTGTTATTCTTTCAAATGGCTTCCCTAAATCCATTTCTATTCCGTTATAAGTAATTTTAGTTGTTCCCAGAACTTCCATAGCAATATGACGGTAAAGATTTTCTGTAAGGTCCATCATACCGTGATAATCAGTATACGCCTGATAAAGCTCCATTAAAGTAAACTCCGGGTTATGTCTTGTATCTAAGCCCTCGTTACGGAAAACTCTGCCGATTTCGTAAACTCTTTCAAGTCCGCCAACGATAAGTCTCTTTAAATAAAGCTCAAGAGAAATACGGAGCTTAAAGTCCTCATCAAGTGCGTTAAAATGAGTTTCAAAAGGACGGGCAGCGGCACCGCCTGCGTTTGAAACAAGCATTGGTGTTTCAACCTCAATAAAGCCCTGCTCATCTAAGTACTTACGAATTGTAGAGATGATTTTGGAACGCTTAATAAATGTGTCCTTAACATCCTCATTCATAATTAAATCAATGTAACGCTGTCTGTATCTTAAGTCCGTATTGGTCATTCCGTGGAACTTTTCAGGGAGTGGCTGGAGTGACTTGCTTAAAAGCTTATATTCCTTTGCCCGAAGTGAAATCTCACCCTTTTGAGTTCTGAAAATCTCGCCGGATACACCAATAATATCGCCTATATCAAGCTTTTTAAACTTTCTGTATTCTTCCTCGCCCATTTCATCACGAGCCACATAAAGCTGAATTTTCCCCTCTTTATCACGGAGGTCAAAGAAAGACGCCTTGCCCATAACACGCTTTGACATAAGTCTGCCGGCGAGCTGAGCTGTTTTTCCGTCCATTTCTTCAAAGTTATTTATTATATCTATTGTATGATATTCCTGGTCAAACTTTGTTACTTCAAATGGGTTTTCCCCGTTTTCCTGAAGCTCAGAGAGCTTATCACGTCTAATTTTAAGAATTTGCTTTAAATCCTGAACCTGCTGTTTTTCTTGTGTATTATTTTCGCTCACAAATATCGCCCCTTATTTATTAATCTCAAGTATCTTAAGTGCAAAGGTCGTTCCTGCCGGAGTGCTTATCTCAACCTCATCTCCGACCTTTTTACCCATTAAAGCTTTTCCAACAGGTGACTCGTCTGAAATCTTATTTTTATCAGGGTCAGCCTCTGTTGAGCCTACCATACTGTACACAACCTCTTCTTCAAAATCAACATCATAGACCTTAACTTTTGTTCCAAGTCCAACCTTGTCGATTTCAACATCGTCCTGGTCGATAACCTTCGCATTTTTAAGCATCTTTTCAAGCTGAACTATGCGAACCTCAACCTGTGCCTGTTCATTTTTCGCCTCGTCATACTCAGCATTTTCCGATAAATCACCAAAGCCTAATGCTTCCTTTATTTTTTCAGAAACCTCTTTTCTTTTTACCGTCTTTAAATATTCAAGCTCATCTTCAAGCTTTTTTAATCCTTCGTCAGTCAACATAATCTGTTTTTCCATATCTATTTCCCCCTACAACTAACGCTCACTGCGTCACTTACTTTACAAGGTATATGCTTAAGCCGATGGAAAATGAACCCCATAAGCCTTAAACATATTACAATATTATAGCTTAATTTTCATTTAATGTCAACTTATTTTTTCCGCATACGCAACTTTTAATTATTATATCTTCAAAATTTTTATTTTGCAGATAAAAAAGCTCTAAAGTGTCAAGATTATACCCAAAATCTTCAATATCAACTGTGAAATCTTTACATATCCACTTGCCGAAAATACAGATTTCATTTTTGTCAAGATTTACAGTTATTCCGCTATATTCTACATAATCATAAGGAATACAATTAGCAACCGCTCCGAACTCTTCCATTACTTTGGACTGAATTTTTAATGCTTTCCCTGTTTTATCGGTTAAAATATTTATTGTTTTTGCCTCATAAATCAGTTCTCTTATAATATACAGTGCATTAAAATCCGGATTTTTTTGTCTTACGCTAAGGCAAAACGGCACATCCATTTCAAATCTTTTTGCAAGAAGCCTTATTGCTTTCGGAGTTATTTTATAAAAAACCAATGATGCATCAAAAGGCTTATCCTTTAAATCCTTTTCGTATATTATTTCATCTGCTTTAAGCCGTTTTAATTTCTTTTCAGCTCTTTTATTCATTTTTAAAGCTTTTTTACTGTTGCTTTTTACAAAAGGTATTTTAGCAACCACTATCTCGTCATTTACTTTACATATTTTAATCTTTCTAAAAAAGCTTCTTTCTCTTTTGCCCCGCGAAATAATTCCGATTATCAATCTATTTAAGCAGCTCCAAAGCCTTTTCAAGCTGCATATCTACGCCATCTGTATTTTCAATTTTAATATCAGGCTCTACGCCCTTTTTATCAATACATCTTCCGTTTGGAGTGTAATATCTTGAATCGGTAATTTTAAAAGCACTGCCGTTGGGATAAGAGATAAGCGCTTGAGTTACCCCTTTTCCAAAGGTTTTTGTCCCTACCAAGATAGCTCTTTCATTATCGCATAAAGCACCGATTAAAACCTCACTGGCACTCGCTGTTCCTCCATCACAAAGGATTACCAGTTCAACATCCATCTCCTCAGACTGAGCCTTATACTCCTCTTTTTTGCCGTTTTTATCTTTAGTGTAGACAATCAATTCGCCTTTATCAAGAAAAATATCGGCAATCCCTATTGCACTTGCAAAATACCCTCCCGGATTTGAGCGAAGGTCAAGAATAATCTTCTCAGCTCCCTTATCCGAAATCTTATTAAGATGCCCGACAAATTCGCTATAGGTATTTACCCCAAACTGACTTATTGCAATATATCCAATATTATCGCCTTTCATTTCGGATTGAACAGTTTCAACTTTTATATTAGCTCTCTTAAGCTTTATATCAACAGTTTTTCCGCTGTCTGCTTTTATAACTGTTACAATAACCTCTGTTCCTTCCTCACCAAGCATTTTAGAGGATGCTTTGTCAACATCGGCTAAAATCGGCTCTCCGTCTACCGCCTTTATAATATCATCAGTGGTTATTCCTGCTTTTTTTGCAGGAGAGCCTGAAATTGCAGACATAACCTTAACTGCTTCATTTTTTGCGTCGCTATAAATATAAAGTCCCACTCCGCAATACTCATCTGCATTAACACTCTGCATAAAATCCTCTGCATAATCCCTTGGCATATAGAATGAATACTCATCTAAGGCTGTACTAAGTCCTAAAAGAGCTCCATCAACCATTTTTTCTTCGTCTATCTCTTCATAATACATTTTGTCAACGGCTTTAAAACCCCATTTTAATCTATGCCAGTTTTCCCGGCTTAATCCAAGGGGATTTAAGCTTCCTTCAAAAAAAATTATGCCGGTGATTATAAATGTAATAACCGCACTTAAAACCATTCCCAAAATAATTAACACCATTGCAGACACAGTTCTCATTCTTCTGGGCATTTTTTGAGGCTTATCTTCGGCTATGACAATTTCTATCTCTTTATTCTCCTCGTTTTCCATAATCTTCACCTCTTTATATATCACAAAAACGAATAGAGCGTCAGTAAAGCTTCCCAAAAATCGCTCTATTCATTTTAAGTATATGCCATATTTATATTAAAAATACTGCATAGGATTCACTGCTGTTCCGTTTATTAAAACTTCAAAATGAAGATGCGGACCTGTGGAATTACCTGTTGAGCCTACCTTTCCCACTGTTTCACCGGCAGAAATATACTGTCCTGCTGAAACTGAAATAGAGCTCATATGGGCATAGAGTGTTGAAACACCGCTGCCGTGGTCAATTATAGCACAGTTTCCATATCCGCCATTCCACCCTGCGAACTTAACTGTTCCGCCTGCTGCCGAAATAATGGTTGCACCATATTGAGCACCTATATCAGTTCCCGTATGCGGTCTTAACTTACCCGTAACAGGATTAACTCTTTGAGGTGCAAAATGAGAAGTTATGTATGTGCAGCTTGGGGTTGGCCATAAAAAGTACCCGCCTGAAACCGTACCATTACCTTTACTGAGTGAGCCTGACATCTGTGCCTTTAAGGCATTTTGCTTTCTTATTTCTTCATCAATTATTCTCTGTGCCGCAGCGGCATCGGACTGAAGAGTTTTCTTAACCTTTTCAAGTTCTGCCTGCTTTGCGTCAAGATTACCCTTTTGCTGAGCCAAAACAGCTTTTTCTTCTTCCTGAGTTCTCTTGGTCGCCTCAATTTCAGCCTTAATCTCTGCGATTTTCTTTTCAGACTCTTTCATTTCGTCATATATCTTCTTGTCATAATCAGAGATTTCTTTGGCAATTTCAATATTATTTATAAAATCCATAAGACTTTCCGATGAAAAAATCAAGTCAATATAAGAAACAGTCCCATCCTCACACATTACCCGAAAACGCTCTTTATAAGCATCATACTGTGCTTTTGACTTTGCCTTAGCTTTTTCTAAATTAGCCTCAGCCTCACTAAGCTTTGCCTGAGTTTTTGCAATCTCTGCATTTTTAGCATCAATCTGAGCCTGAATGTCCACAGTTTCCTTTTTGAGATTTTCAATATTTTCAGCAGTTAATGCCTGCTTACTGTTTATATCTTGAATTTTCGCTTGTTCTTCTTTAATCTTTTGGTTTGAAGCATCTATCTGAGCCTGTTCATTCGCCGCAAATACATAGCTTATGCCCATAGCAAGGACACCTAAAATGAGAGCTAATGCAATTACCATTGCCACAGTGCGAACAATTTTTCTGTTCATAAAGACACCATCCTTTATAAGTTATACGTGAAGATATTTTCGTATAGAGGTATAGCTTCCAATCATACCTATTAAAACGCCTATTCCCATAAACCACCATAGAATATAATTATAAACTCCCTCAAAAGAAACAATTCTTAGGGTTCCGCAGAACTCTGAGAGCTTTGGATAAATAGTTTCATATCCTAAAAGCACTAAGGTTGCGGAAAAAAGTGCCCCGATAAATCCAAGTATCATACCCTCAAAAATAAACGGCCAACGAATAAACCAGTTAGTAGCACCCACAAACTTCATAATGTTTATCTCTTTTCGTCTTGAGAAAAGACCAATTTTGATTGTATTGGAAATAATGAAAATTGCAATTATAATCAAAATAATTACAAGCCAAATCGTTGCTGTTTTTATAACAGAGGTAACAGATAACACCTTTTCGATTAAATCAAGGCTGTTCTTAACCTCTTCTACTCCTTTTACCTTTGATGCCTCAGCAATAACGCTCTCTGCATCCTCCGGATTTTCAAGGGTTATAACACAGGCATCTCTGAGCGGATTGTCGCTTTCAAATGCTGCGATAGCATCAGCATCGTCACTGTATCTTCCCTCTTTATAATCTCTGTATCGCTCTTCCTTAGTATAATAATCTACAGCTTTAACATTTTTTATCTTTAAAAGCTCTGCCCCAACGGCCTTAAGCTCACTATCTGTTGCATCGCGTGGGACAAAAACATTTATCTGGCATTGCTCCTCAATCTGCCCACTGATAGAATTCAGATTAAGCCCTAAAACAATAAATATTCCAAGAACCGTAAGAGATGCAACCACAATTGAAACAGAGGCAAGGCTCATAAGCCAGTTTGACATAATCCCCGACACGCCCTGCTGAATAAAATATTTAAAATCTCTAGGCTTCATATCCGTACGCTCCTTTTTCCTCGTCACGGACAAGCTTACCGTGTTCTATGGCAAGAACGCGCTTTTGCATATCATCAACAAAGTTTTTTGCATGAGTTGCAACAATCATAGTTGTCCCCTTTTTGTTTATATCGTCAAGTAAATTCATAATTTCCTGAGCGTTTTCAGGGTCTAAGTTTCCTGTTGGCTCGTCCGCAATTATAAGAGGCGGGCGGTTAACCATAGCTCTTGCCAAGGATACTCTTTGCTGTTCCCCGCCTGATAACTTATCAGGCGTCATATCCGCCTTATGGGAAAGCCCAACCATACTTAAAACAGGTGGAACATTTCTCCTTATGGCCCTGCTTGATGCCCCCGTAACCTGCATTGCAAAGGCAACATTTTCAAAAACCGTCTTACCTGGAAGCAATCTAAAATCCTGAAAAACCATACCGATATTTCTGCGAAGATAAGGTATTTTTTTATTGGGAAGGGTTGAAAGAGCCATTTTGTTTACGATAATTTCTCCGCTTGTGACAAGCTCTTCTTTAATAATAAGCTCTGTTATGGTTGATTTTCCCGCACCTGAGGGACCAACTAAGAAAACGAACTCACCCTTTTCCACTTTAAATGAAACATCATCTAAAGCAAGGACATCCCCATCTTCATAAATTTTAGTAACATTCTTAAATTCAATCATATATATGCTCCGATTTAATTTTCGTTATTTTGGGATTTAAGATATTTATTTACCATCATAGCAACCTTAAAGGTTACCGCATCTTCAAACTCACGAAGGTCTATTCCCGTAAGCTTTTTAATTTTATCGAGGCGGTAAACAAGAGTATTTCTATGCACAAACAGCTTTCTTGAGGTTTCCGAAACATTAAGGTTGTTTTCAAAGAATTTCTGGATTGTGTATATTGTTTCACTGTCCATTGCGTCAATAGACTCTTTCCTTAAAACTTCTTTTAAGAAAAGCTCACAAAGAGTTGTAGGAAGCTGATATATAAGTCTTCCGATACCAAGATTGTCATAGCTTATAACATCCTTTTCTGTATCAAAAACCTTACCAACCTCAAGAGCAATTCTCGCCTCACGATAAGCCTTTGAAAGCTCCTGAATGTTTTCAGCCAGGGTTGAAACGCCGACGGAAACCTTAACCATTCCCTCAACACCCACAGTATCTCTTATTTCGCTGGCAATCTGAAGTGCATTTATATTTTCGTCTTCACG
This sequence comes from Clostridia bacterium, assembly GCA_045648565.1. Taxonomy (GTDB): domain Bacteria; phylum Bacillota; class Clostridia; order Monoglobales; family Monoglobaceae; genus SIG454. The sequence goes on from JAZROF010000054.1 coordinate 15,484, forward strand.
AACCTCTCTTATGACAACAATATCCCTGTCATCAACTCTCACAATAAAATCCTTTGTTTTATCAGGAAACATTCCAAGAAGAATGTCTGCAATTTCAACATCGGCATTTTTATAACATCTTATTAAGAACACATTCCTCTTTGCCTCTATATTAAGACGAAGCTCCCTACTTCTGTACATAATATCCCCAGGAAGTATATTATCTAAAATAATACTCTTAACAAAACTGTTTTTATCATATTTTTCATCATAATACTGCTTAACAGAAATAAAATGAGGTGCAAGAACACTGCAGTAACACCTTGCCAGCTCATCCTCTCCCTCACAGAAAACATAGTATTCCACCTTATTATAGGTCTCTATTTTCTTATAGGTATATCCTTTATGTGCTCTTATATCGCTTCCCGGGCACACTTCATCAATTCTATCATTGCTTTGCCCTATTTTCATTTCGTCACTACAAGCAATAACAACTCCGTTTTCATCCATAACACCTATTCGTCTGTCAACGTCAAGCCTTAACTGATTGCAAGTATTTTGAAAAACTCTGTTTTGCACTTCTTCTACCTCCAAGCTATACTTCATCTATTATAAGTCATTATAACACTTTAGGGAAGAAAATGCAACAAATTTTATGCATTTTCACCAAAAATTTTTTATGTTAAATTTTTATGACAATTAAGCCAAAGTATTTGACAAAGGAAGGCAGTTGAAGTATAATAAATAATGTATAAATTTGTATATTTTTTCTCGTATGGGAAAACATTCAAAATAACGAATAACTTATCTGAAAGGCTGGAAATTCAAATGAAGTATATTGTTGTTTTATGCGATGGTGCGGCGGACACTCCCGTTTTAGAGCTTGGCGGGAAAACTCCTCTTGAGATAGCAAAAAAGCCAACTATTGACCGTCTCTCTTCAATGGGCGAAATGGGGATGGTTAAGACTGTTCCTGATAATCTCCCGCCTGGTAGCGATGTTGCAAACCTTGCAGTTTTCGGCTATGACCCGCAAATCTACTATACAGGCCGTTCTCCCCTTGAAGCTATGAGTATGAATGTGCCTCTTGAGCTTACTGACACAACCTTTAGAACTAACCTTGTCACTCTCTCGGATGAAGAAAATTATGAGGACAAAACGATGGTTGACTACAGCTCTGACGAAATAACCTCCGAGGAGGCAAGTATTTTAATTGAGGCTGTAAACCGTGAGCTTAAAACAGAAGAATACGAATTTTTCAGCGGTATAAGCTATCGTCATCTTTTGGTTTGGCACAACAAAGAAAACAGCTTTTCCTTAACTCCGCCTCACGATATTTCTGATAAAAAGATTAAGGATTATTTGCCTGAAAACGAAATAATACTTACTCTTATGAAAAAGAGCTATGATATACTCAAGGACCACCCTGTAAATCAAAACAGAATTAAGAGAGGGCTTAATCCTGCCAACTCCATTTGGATTTGGGGAAATGGTACAAAGCCAAACCTTGATTTGTATAAGGACAAGTTTGGTCTAAATGGTGCCGTTATTTCCGCAGTTGATTTGATTAAGGGAATAGGAAAATGTGCAGGGCTTTCGGTTATCGACGTTGAGGGTGCAACAGGAACTGTTCACACCAACTTTGACGGAAAAGCGGAAGCTGCGGTTTCTGCTCTTAAAAACGGAGCTGACTTTGTTTATATCCATTTAGAGGGGGCTGATGAAGCAGGGCATCGTCGAGAAATTGAAAATAAGGTGAAAGCAATTGAGCTTATAGATAAGAAAATTGTTGCTCCTGTAATTTCATATCTTGAAAACAATGATGAGGACTATGCGATACTCATTATGCCTGACCATCCAACACCTCTTGCTATAAGAACTCACACAAGCGACCCTATACCATATCTTATTTATAAAAGCACAGATAAAAAATCAATCAAAAACATCTCTTACACTGAGGCTAATGCTGCAAAAACAGGAATTTATATATCAAACGGATATGAGATGATGAAAAAACTTCTCTCGTAAAACGATTTTTAATAAAGAAAGGATGCGTGTCAATATGAAATCTGACAAAAACACAAAATATATTAAATATGCGTATATCACCGCGTGTATCTTTGTGCTAATCTATTTTTCACCGACGCTTATCAACTTGTTTTTGCCGTTTATTTTAGCTTTTATTATTGCAGCACCTTTTCATAAAACCGTCGAAAAACTTGCCTCAACGCTCCATATTCACAAAGGAATAAGCTCATTGATAATTATAATCCTTTTACTTGCCATAGTCGGCGGGATTTTGTTTTGGCTTATATACTATCTTTATATGCAACTTCGCGGACTTATCGATGCACTTCCTGATATAATAAAGTCTGTTCAATATACTTTTATAGAATATAATGAAAAATACAGAAAATATATGCCCGGCATTGCTAATTTTATTGACAATTACATTAAAAACAGTAACTTTTCAATTAACGATTACACCCCTAAAATTACAAGCAGTGCAATCACCTATGCAACAGATTTTGCGGCAACTGTCCCGTCTGCACTATTCTTTATATTGATATTTGTCCTTTCGGTCTTTTTCTTTATAAAAGATTATGATGCGGTTATGCACTTTATAAAAGAAGCACTTCCAGAGAAGACACTATCCAAGCTTCGCTATCTTAAAAACACTGCTTGGCGGGGATTTGTGGGGTATATGAAATCTCAAATAATTTTATCCTCAATAACCGCTCTTTTAGTGGCAGTAACCTTTTGGGTTTTAGATATTGATTATGCTGTTATTTGGGCAATAATTATTGGAATCGTCGACGCCTTGCCAATCTTAGGCTCAGGAATAGTCTTAATTCCCTACGCTATAATTTCTTTTATGATGAAAAAGAGCCTCTTTTTCTCAATCTCCATTATAATTCTGCAAACCGTTGTATTCTTGGTTCGGCAAATGCTTAGTCCTCGCATAATGAGTTCTCATCTGGGAATTCACCCGCTTATAACCCTTATAAGCATTTATATCGGTAATGAGCTTATGGGCGTTTTGGGAATGGTTGTTTTCCCAATTCTGGCTCTTCTTCTCGTAAGTCTTTATACTTCTTATAAAAATGCGGGAAGCTTCGAAAAAGCAATTGAAGACGCTAACAAAAGCAACGAATAAATTAAGCAATTTAAAACCCCGAAGAATACGGCGGTGTTTCTTAGAGATAAATCGCCCAAAAACCACGATTTCGGCACATAACGGTGTTAAAAATCCTCACAATCCGTCAAGGATTCTTCGGATTTTCGCCTTGTGCTGCACTCGAAATCGAGATTTTTGTGGTGCGAAGCAGTTTTGGGTCAGGAATTTTTCGTCTCAGAGAAGCAATAAAAATGCAGGCATACTGGCGTATGTCTGCTTTTTTTTGCGCACTATCAGCGGAAAATAACAATACAAACCCGACTTCTCCCTAAGAAGCACCGCCAGTTCGGGGTTTATTTTTAGTTGTTATTTAAGACTATCAATACTCTTTAATACCTTTTCAAGCATTTCTTTGTATTTTTCGCCCTTTTGTCTTTCCTCTTCAACAACCTTAGCTGGTGCCTTGTCCGTAAATCCTTTGTTGGAGAGTTTTCCTTCAACACGCTTAATCTCGCCTTCAAGCTTTTCTTTTTCTTTAGTTAATCTTTCAAGCTCTTTCTCCTTGTCAACAAGCTCGTCCACAGGAAGGTAAAGTTCTGCACCCTCAGCAATAACTGAAACCGCATTTTCAGGAATACCTGCCTTATCTTTTTGAACGATTGCCTCGGAGGCACTTGCTAATTTTTCAAAGAACACTTTACCCTGATTAAATACCGCATCGCTTTCTGTTACGATATAAAGCTTTGTCTTCTTAGACGGCGGAACATTCATTTCGTTTCTGATGTTACGAACGCCCTTAATCGCCTCCATTATGACCGTCATATCCTTTTCAGCATCACTGAATTCAAGCTCTTTATTATAAACAGGGAAATCGGAGATCATAATGCTCTCGCCCTGGTGTGGAAGCGCCTGCCAGATTTCTTCTGTTATAAACGGCATAAACGGATGGAGAAGCTTTAATGTGTTAGAAAGCACATAAGTAAGCACCATTTGAGCTGTCTTGTTACTTTCGCCCTTTTCAAAAAAGCGTGGCTTAACAAGTTCAATATACCAATCACAGAACTCATCCCAGATAAAGTCATAAAGCTTTGAAACTGCAATACCAAGCTCATATTTTTCAAGGTTTTCAGTAACCTCGCCAACCAGCTTATTATATTTTGATAGTATCCATTTATCCTCAATTGATAATTTATCAATCTCAGGAAGTTTGTTTTCCTCAATATCAAGGTTCATTAAAACAAATCTTGATGCATTCCAAATCTTATTTGCAAAGTTTCGACTTGCCTCAACTCTTTCAATATAGAAACGCATATCATTCCCCGGTGAGTTACCTGTTGCAAGGGTAAATCTTAAAGCATCCGCACCGTATTTCTCAACGATTTCAAGTGGGTCGATACCATTTCCTAAGGATTTACTCATCTTTCTTCCCTGGCTGTCACGCACAAGCCCGTGAATATAAATATGCTTAAACGGTGCCTCATTCAGATGCTCAAGTCCCGAAATAATCATTCTCGCAACCCAGAAGAAGATAATGTCATAACCCGTAACCAAAACTGATGTGGGATAGAAATAATCAAGGTCGGCAGTCTTTTCAGGCCAACCAAGGGTAGAGAACGGCCAAAGAGCAGAACTAAACCAGGTGTCTAAAACGTCCTCGTCCTGCTTAACCTTTCCGCCGCACTTCGGGCAGAGGGTTATATCCTCTTTGGAAACTGTTGTCTCACCACAATCCTGGCAGTAAAAAGCAGGAATTCTGTGTCCCCACCAAAGCTGACGGGAAATACACCAATCTTTAACATTTTTCATCCAGTGCATATAGGTTTTTGAAAATCTGTCAGGAATAAATTCAACATCTTTATCCTCAACAACACGGATAGCATCCTTTGCAAGAGGCTCCATTTTAACAAACCACTGCTTTGATGTAATAGGCTCAACAGTTGTTCCGCAACGGTAACACTGTCCAACATTATGAGTATGCTCCTCAATTTTAACTAAATAGCCTTGCTCCTCTAAATCCTCAACGATTTTCTTTCTCGCTTCATATCTGTCAAGCCCTGCATAAATTCCGCCCTCTTTGGAAATGGTCGCATCGTCATTTAACACTCTGATTTCAGGAAGGTTATGACGCTTACCTACCTCAAAGTCGTTAGGGTCGTGAGCAGGGGTAATCTTAACACAGCCTGTCCCAAATTCCTTATCAACATATTCATCCGCAATAAGCGGAATTTCTCTCTCAACAAGAGGTAAAATAAGCTTTTTGCCAACTAAAGCCTTATATCTTTCGTCTTCAGGGTGAACTGCAACAGCAGTATCGCCAAGGAGGGTTTCAGGTCTTGTTGTTGCAATAACAACCTCCCCGCTTCCGTCAGCAAATGGGTATCTTATGTGCCAGAAGTTGCCGGGCTGTTCTGCGTATTCAACCTCAGCGTCAGACAAAGCTGTTATACAGCTTGGGCACCAGTTAATAATTCTTGTTCCCTGGTAGATAAGTTCCTTTTCATAAAGGTTAACAAAAACCTCACGAACTGCCTTAGAACAACCCTCATCCATAGTAAAGCGTTCTCTTTCCCAGTCACAGGAGCATCCAAGCTTTTTAATCTGGCTTATAATTCGGCTGCCGTATTGCTCTTTCCAAGCCCAGACACGCTCTAAAAACTTCTCTCTTCCCAAATCATAGCGAGTTAACCCCTCTTCTTTTCTAAGGTTTTCCTCAACCTTAATTTGAGTTGCAATTCCCGCATGGTCAGTTCCCGGAACCCAAAGAGCTGCATAGCCCTGCATTCTCTTTGCACGGATAATTATATCCTGAAAGGTTTCGTCAAGGGCGTGTCCCATATGGAGCTGGCCCGTAACATTTGGGGGTGGGATAACTATGGTAAAAGGCTTTTTATTTTCGTCTATCTGTGTATGAAAATAGCCCTTTTCCACCCAATTTTTATATATCCTATCCTCAACTGTTTGAAAGTCATAGGTTTTTGGTAATTCCTTTGCCACTTTTAAAGCACCTCTCATATATTCATAGTTAAGAAGTATTATACACAATTTTTCTTATCTTTGCAAGTGTTTTTCCCGATTTTCTGCCTCTTATTGACAGAAAACTTAATTTGTGACATAATATTATTGTTTTAGAAAGGATGATAAATATGGAAAACAAAAAATCACGAGGTGAAATTGCCGCCGATTTATTTATTGAGGGTTACAACTGTTCCCAATCCGTTGTGGGTGCGTTTGCCGATAAATTAGATTTGGATTTTGAAACACTTATGAAGCTTTCTTCCTCTTTCGGAGGAGGAATGGGCAGACTTCGTGAGGTTTGCGGAGCAGTTTCGGGAATGTTTATGGTTTTAGGTCTTATAAAGGGATATTCCTCCCCAACAGATGATAAGGCTAAGTTAGAACACTATGCTGCAGTTCAGCTTCTTGCAGATAAATTCAAAGCTGACTATGAAACTATTGTATGTCGTGAGCTTTTAAAAGGGATAAAAACCACAAAAGGCTCAGCCCCTGAAAAACGGACGGAAGAATACTATAAAGTCCGCCCTTGCGTTCGCTTTGTTATAAAAGCGACGGAAATCTTAGACGACTTCTTAAAAGAAAATAACCTATAAAAAAGAACGGCTTTAAGCCGTTCTTTTATTTTTCTATTATTTTATAAGTTCTTCACCACAGATAAACTCAAAGCCGTTTTGGGTTAAAACTTCACACATTTTCATAATCTTATCGCCGTAATCACTTTGATATGCAAAATAGTCAGGATAGAAATACTGCTCGTGGTCGCAAATTCCCACATATTCATCGTTAAGGAAAGGCGCAAAATCATTCTCTATTTCATCGTAAGGAGTAAGGTTTAAGCAAACGGAACAATATCTTTTGAAGAAAATTCCCATTTCCTCGTTGTAAATGTTCTCTAGCTTACCTTCAAACTTTTTATCCGTTTCACTTTCAAGATGATTATATCCGCAAAGGGAATTGTCAATTGCCGTATCTCTTCCGCCTCGGGAGAATACCTTTGTTTCTTTCTGGCGGTTATTTAAAAGTCTTGCCGCATGGCCATAAGGAAGGGATGCAGGATCGCCGTTATATTCTTTGGAATCTCCCGCTGTAGCATCCAAAAGCTTAACACCGCAATCGCGAAGAGCACGGACAGCCTCACGGCTCATAGGAAGCCAGTGTGGGCAAACAGAATAGGCAAAGGACTTTTCGCCTGCAAAACGGAAAACTTCTTTTTCAATGTTCTTAAAGAGCCATTTTGTGTCCTCATAGGTTGCGTTTATATGAGGGTAGTCAGGGAACTCTTCAAGGGCGTGGAAAGCCAGTTTGAGCCAGTCAGAATTTTCCTCCCACTCCGATTTATATGCATCCGTAACATCCGCTAAAGAAAACTCGTCATAGCCGTAAAAAGAATCTGTTCTGTAAAAAAGATTAAGCTGAGTTTTAAGACCGTACTTATCGTGCGCCTCTTTAAGCATCTTTAAAAACGGATTGTCAAAAAGGCTCGCGGGTTTTTGTCTGGTTATATCCCGAAGCACCCAGATTGTGTCATCAATGTAAAAATAAGCTTTTTTCATAATTCATTCTCCTTTGATTTTGGTTTACAACTACAATATATCACCGCAAAAACCCTTATTCAATGAAAAAAACAATCATTACTGGACAAAACAACGATTTTGTGTTATGATGTTTAAGAGGTGAAAATAATGTTCGTTGCAAATATAAATTTTAACGAAATCCCTGAAATCGGTTTTGCCCTTCAAAGATACAGTCTAAACTATAAAACAACATATGGAGTAAATAATAAAAAATGCATAGAAGTCGCCTATATAAATTCAGGAGGCGTGAAGATAAATCTTTACGGCAAGGAAGCCCTTGCAACAGAGGGGTGTGTCGTGGTACTTTTCCGCCATTTGCCCATTACAACCGAAACAGTCGGGGATAAGCTCAAAAATCATTGTACTGTTTTGGCGGAGTTTGCGGATTGCGAATTTTCTTTGGTAGAGGAAGACGAAGAAAGTGAGGGTGGTCTGACTATTCCTTTTGTCAGTCAGCCCTGCAAGGAATGCGAAGAAATAGGAAAAAGGCTTCAGCAGATTGCATTGGAAAAAGCAAAGTCAGAGGGAAGCAATCTTTCCTTATCGGTGGAATTTTTATCAATACTGAAAAAATTACACGAAATATACAAAAACAAAAACGTTAAAAGCACGGCTTTTGATGTCATAAGCGACAAGGTCAGCGCGTATATTGAGGAAAATATACAGGAAAACATTTCTCTATTTACCCTTGCCGAGCATATAGGTAAAAGTCCCAACCACATAAGCTACGCTTTTAAAAGAGCAAGAGGTGTGACAATAAAGGAATACATAAACAAGCAAAAGGTAAACAGAATAAAAAGCCTTATGCAAAATGAAAATAAAAGCTTTAAAGAAGCGGTTGAAACAGTTGGATTATGCGACCAATCTTATGGATACCGTCTTTTTAAAAGATGGACAGGCATAACTCCCAAAGAATATATGTCAATTACCACCATAAATAAACAAAAATAAAAGACCGCCGCAGCGGTCTTTTATTATAGATAAATTCTTATTTCCTGTGCTAACTTTTCTTCAATTTTTATAATATCTTTAACAATTTTCTTCGCATCCTCATCTGCGTCTTTATACTGATTAAGATACTTATTTATAGACTTAATCCCCATATGGCACCCGTCTGTTAAAAGGTCTGCCGCGGTTTTATCCGTTTTCTCCATAGTCATCATAATATTGGTTTTAAACCACGCCATTCCCTGTGCCATTTTATGAGGTTCTTTGCCATCGTCTCCCGCGCGGTTTAAGGCATCCTTTGTGTCGTCCTCTAAAATCCTGTGCTCCTTTAAGCTGTTTTCAAGGATTTCCTGAAAATGCCCGTCCTTAACCGAAGGGAGAATCTCCTCAATTGCGTTTATTCCCATTTTTATTCCCGAATTACATTCCTTTAAAAGTTTAATTGTGTCAGGACTTATCATAAAATCACCCTTTCTTTTATGGTTATTATGGGTAATTTTTATAGAATTATACATTTATTTCGGGATGGGTGAGTAACTTAAATCAATGGTTATAACACAGAAATAACTTGCATCTTTTTCTTTAACCATAGTCTTAATTCTATCCTTTATTTCACTGTGGCTGATTTCAACCTGAACTGGCACAACGCAATCAAAAATGAGATTGGTGTGGGTTGGACCGGGAACAATTCTTAAATCGTGGATTGAAAGGGCGGGGTGAATTTCCTTCACTACATCCGACAGCCATTTGCGAATATCATTTACCGCATCGTCTTTCGTTACGATAGGGTCAAAATGCACTATAACATTAAGCCCGTCATTTTCATAAAAATCTCTTTCAATTCTATCTATTGTGTCGTGGCTTATAAGAACATCCTCCTCTGCCGCCATTTCCACGTGGACACTTGCAAAAATTCTGCCGGGGCCATAGTCGTGAACAAGCAAATCGTGAGTCCCTAAAACCCCTTCATAGCTTAATATTTTATCTTGAATACTGTTAACCAACTCCTCTTCAGGAGCTTTTCCAAGGAGCGGGTTTAAGGTATCCTTAACCAAAAGAATTCCGCTGTATATTATAAAGAGTGCCACCAAAAAGCCAATATATCCGTCAAGATTTATCTTATACATCGACGAAATAACCGCTCCCAAAAGCACTGCCATAGTTGACAAAACATCATTTCTGCTGTCCGTCGCTGCCGCAATTAAGGTTTCTGAATTTATTCTTTTCCCAACATTTTTATTAAAGCACATCATCCAGAGCTTAATCAAAATTGACGCAATCAAAATAGAAAACAATGCCCAGTTAAATTCAGTTTGAGCGGGATTTAAAATTTTATCAAAGCAGGACTTTAAAAGTTCAAAGCCGATTAAAATAATTAAAATTGAAATCAAAAGTCCCGATAAATATTCAAATCTCGCGTGGCCATAGGGATGCTCACTGTCTGCCGGCTTTCCTGATAACTTAAAGCCCAAAAGACTTACAAGGCTTGATGATGCATCAGTTAAATTATTAAGGGCGTCTGCCGTAACGGAAACGCTTCCTGAGAGAAAGCCTGCGATAATTTTCCCAATAAATAAGATAATATTGCAAAAAATTCCAACCCACCCTGAAAGTGCACCAAGTTTTGCCCGAACCTGCGTATTTCCCGTGTTTTTATAGTCTTTTACGAAAAGTCTAAGTAACCCCTCCGTCAATTAAATCACTCCCAAATGCTCAAGAAGAATTTTAACTCCCATTGCAATTAAAACTACTCCGCCTAAAAATTCTGCTTTAGATTTATATTTTGCACCAAAAATATGCCCGATATATATACCAATTGCTGATAAAATAAAGGTTATTATTCCTATAAAGCTTACAGCTATTGTGATATTTACACTCTCCAAAAGAGCAAATGATACTCCAACTGCTAAAGCATCAATACTTGTTGCAATTGCCAAAGGAATCATCGTTTTTATACAGAAAGAGCAGTTAAGCTCCTCATTTTTTTCAAAGGATTCTTTAATCATATTCCCGCCAATTAAGAAGAGCAAAGCAAATACTACCCAATGGTCAACAGACACAATATAGCTTCCAAATGTGCTCCCCACGAAATAGCCAATCAGTGGCATTAATGCCTGAAAAGAGCCAAAATATATCCCCGCAATTATTGCGTGTTTAAGTTTAATTTTTTGCAGTGAAAGTCCTTTGCAAATTGCTACCGCAAAAGCATCCATGGAAAGTCCAACCGCAATTATGAAAAGTTCCCAAGATCCCATTCATATTCCTCCTAATATCTATCTGATAAAAATACCATAATTTTAAAATTTTGTCAAGGTAAACAAGGTCTATCTCCCTCTTGATTTATATGACAAAATATGATAAAATGTAAGCATTAACATATAAGGAATGATTTTATGATAAAGCTATATAATATTGACCATTTTCGTCTTGAGGACACTTTTTTATGCGGTCAGTGCTTTAGATGGAAAAAAGATGAAAACGGCATTTTCCGTGGAGTTGTAGGCAGTCACGCTGTTAAAATGTACTATGCTGACGAAAACACCATTTTTGTGGAAAGTTCTAATCCCGATTTGGTTTATTGGAGTCACTATTTGAGCTTTTCAACAGACTATAACAGCATTGAAGAGCAATTCCAAAATGATGAAATCTTAAAAAAATGTATAAAAGTCGGCAAGGGGATAAGAATACTCCATCAGGATTTATGGGAAACCATCGTTTCCTTTATAATTTCCGCCAACAACAATATCCCCCGAATACAGAAAATTATCGAAAAAATGTGTGAACTTTTCGGTGGGGAAATTGATTTTGACGGCGGAAAATATTATGGCTTTCCCACGGCGGAAAAACTTGCCTCGCTTACAGTTGAGGATTTAGCACCAATTAAAGCGGGCTTTCGTGATAAATATATTTTAGATGCGGCAAAAAAAGTAGTATCCGGCGAGGTTGACCTTGAAAAAATTCCTGCTCTTTCTGATATTGATGCCAAAAATGAGCTTATGAAAATTAAAGGGGTAGGAAGCAAGGTTGCGGACTGCATACTGCTTTTCGCCCTGTCAAGATACAAAACCTTTCCCAAAGACGTTTGGATAAAACGAATTATGAAAGAGGATTATGGGGTTTTGGAAGATAATATTGACGCATTTGCCAGAGAAAAATTTGGAAATTATGCAGGAATTGCACAACAATATCTCTATTACTACCACGCGATTAAAAAAAGTTCATAAAATTTTGTTTTTCTCTTGAATATTAAAGGAAAATAGTGTAAAATATAACTTGTGATTATAATTAAATTTAAATATGGAGGATTCAGTTTATGTTGGTTAATGCAAAAGAGGCTCTTAAGAAAGCAAAAGAGGGGAAATATGCTGTTGGTCAGTTCAACATCAATAACCTTGAATGGACAAAGGCAATTCTGCTTACTGCTCAGGAATGCAATTCTCCTGTTATTTTAGGGGTTTCTGAGGGTGCTGCAAAATATATGTGCGGATTTAAGACAGTTGCAGACATGGTTAAGGCTATGGTTGAGTCTTTAAATATCACCGTTCCTGTTATTCTTCACTTAGACCACGGCAGCTATGAGGGTGCTAAAGCTGCAATTGAAGCAGGTTTTTCTTCTGTTATGTTTGACGGCTCTCACTACGGAATTGAAGAAAATATTGAAAAGACAAAGGAAATTATCGCTCTTGCGGAGGCAAACGGAATCTCTGTTGAAGCAGAAGTTGGTGCTATCGGCGGTGAAGAAGACGGCGTTGTTGGCGGTGGCGAAGTTGCTGACCCTGATGAGTGTAAAATGATTGCAGACCTTGGTGTTGATATACTCGCTGCAGGTATCGGTAACATTCACGGAAAGTATCCTGCCAACTGGAAAGGCTTAAACTTTGATGTTTTAGCTGAAATAGAAAAGGCTACATCTCCTATGCCTCTTGTTCTTCACGGCGGAACAGGTATTCCATCTGATATGATTAAAAAAGCTATTTCTCTTGGAGTTTCAAAAATCAATGTTAATACAGAGTGTCAAATTACTTTTACGGCTGCTGTCCGAAAGTATATTGAAGATGGCAAGGATTTAGAAGGTAAAGGCTTTGACCCAAGAAAGCTTTTGGCTCCCGGTGTTGAAGCAATTAAAGCAACAGTTAAAGAAAAGATGGAGCTTTTCGGTTCTGTTAACAAAGCGTAAAATTAAACCAAAATCCGTCTTTATATAGGCGGATTTTCTTTTTAAACTAAAGAGGTATTATTATGTATATTATCGCAGGGCTTGGAAATCCCGGAAGAAAGTATTTGGGAACAAGGCACAATATTGGCTTTGATGCAGTTGACGCCATAGCCTCTAAAAATAACATAAAATTTAATAAAAGCAAATTTAAGGCTGACCTTGGCGAGGGCACTATCTGTGGGGAAAAGGTTATATTGGTTAAGCCACAGACCTTTATGAATTTAAGTGGAGAGAGCATTCGCCCTCTTCGTGATTGGTATAAAGTTCCTGACGAGAATATAATAGTAATATATGACGATATTTCTCTTCCTTTGGGAACACTTCGTCTTCGCGGAAAAGGCAGTGCAGGCGGGCATAACGGAATGAAAAGCATAATTTATCAGCTTGGAACGGATGTTTTCCCCCGATTTAAAATCGGCGTGGGTGCTCCCTCTGACGCTGACTATGATTTAGCGGACTTCGTTTTGGGGAAATTCTCCAAAAGTGAGGTTGAAACTTTAATTAAGACAGTGTTAAAGGTAACAGATGCCGTTGAAAACCTTATAATAAACGGCGTGGAAAATACTATGTCAAAATTTAACGGGTAGTAAAAATGAGCGGATTTATGAAAATCATTGAGGAATTAGCCGATTTTTCCGAGCTTACCTCATCCCTTAAAAATCAAATAACTCCGATAAATCTAATGGGTGTGGCTGACTCTGTCCGTGCCCATTTTATTTCCTGCACTTCAAAAGCATTATCAAAACACGCCTTTGTGGTTACTGAAAACGATGCATCTGCCCGAAAGATAATTGAAGATTTGAGCTTTTTCTCAGGTGAAAATGTGTTATACTTTCCGCCCCTTGACTTACTTTTTTATGATGTTGAGGCGTTAGGGCGAGACGTTATGTCCCAGCGGCTTCGGGTTTTATCCTCCCTTTGTTTTGGGGAGAAAAATTTTCATATTGTAACAACAAGAAAAGCTCTTTGCTCAATAACTGCCGAAAAAGACCTGTATAAAAGACTTTCCCGCACTTTATCCGTTGGTGATGAGGTTGACCTTGAGGAGATTAGAAATCTTTTTATTGATTTGGGCTATGTATTTGAGGACGAGGTAGACGGGCCGGGGCAGTGCAGTATGCGTGGGGGTATTTTTGATTTCTTTCCCCCTGAAAGCGATTTTGCAATAAGGATTGAGCTTTGGGATACGGAAATTGACTCTATTCGTCTTTTCTCTCCTGAAAGCCAGAGAACAATTGAAAATGTAACTTCAGTTTTTCTCACCCCTGCTAAAGAGATAATTTTAAATAATGAAAAACGGGAAATTCTTTCTGCATTTTTAAAAAGCGAGGCAAAAAAAGCCTCCAAAAAAGATGATGACGTTCATAAGAATTTAAGCAAAATTCTTCTTCGGGATTTAGAAAGGATTGAGGAGAAAATCAATTTCCCCTCAATCCATAAATACCTTCCCGTTTTATATAGTGAGCCAACAACAATTACAGATTACCTGACAGACAAATATATCGTTTTTACCGATGAGGCTGGCAGACTTTCAGAAAGTGCGAAAATTGAAAGTGAGCAGTTTAGCGAGGACATAAAATCTTTACTTGAGCGTGGAATTATCCCCAAAACGTCCTTTAAATACAACAAGGATTTTTCTTCTGCCATAAAGGAGCTTATAAGATTTCCTTTTGTGGGGCTTACAAGTATTTCCTACTCCTGCCCCGATTATAAACCAAAGAAAATTATAAATATAACCTCAAAGGGAATAAGTGACTATCACGGAAAAATGGAATTTTTCTATGATGCTCTTTCCTTTTACAAAAAGAATGGCTATAAGATTATAATTCTTGCGGGAAATGAAGGCAGAGCAAAAAACCTCTGCTCCACCTTAGAGGACGAGGGCTATGTTGCCACATATTCAAAAGAATTTAATTCTCTTCCAAAGCCGGGAGGAATTATTGTAACCTTAGGAAGTATTTCCCGCGGGTTTGAGTATCCGCTCATTAACACGGCTATAATTAGCGATAAAGAAATTTTTGGCACCCGTAAAAAGAAAAAATCCCGTTTTAAAGTGGATAAACGAGATAAAATCAACAGCTTTACCGACCTTTCGGTAGGGGATTTCGTTGTGCATCAAAACCACGGCGTCGGGCAGTATATGGGAACAGTTCAGCTTGATGCAGGCGGAATAAAAAGAGATTATTTAAAGCTCATCTATAAGGGGAGCGATGTTTTATATGTCCCAACCGACCAACTTTCTTTAGTTTATAAACACGCCTCAAAGGAAGGCTCCTCCGTTCGCCTTAACACATTAGGGGGTGCGGATTGGTCAAAAACTAAGCAAAGGGTTAAAAAATCCTGTGAGGATATTGCAGATGAGCTGATTAGTCTTTATGCAACAAGAGAATCTATCAAGGGAGTTATGTGTAATCCTGATGATGAGTGGCAAAGGAGCTTTGAGGCATCCTTTCCATATGATGAAACCGACGACCAGCTTCAAAGCATTGCGGAAATAAAATCAGATATGGAAAAACCAAGGCCAATGGACAGACTCCTCTGCGGAGATGTTGGCTATGGCAAAACCGAGGTTGCTATGCGGTCTGCTTTTAAGGCGGTTATGAACGGATATCAGGTGGTATACCTTGTTCCAACAACAATTCTTGCAAGTCAGCACACAAATACCTTCCGCCAGAGAATGAAAGACTTCCCAATTAAAATTGCCTCCCTTTCAAGATTTAACACCCCCTCTGAACAAAAAGAGGTTATTCGCGGTCTTAAAACAGGAGAGGTTGACATTGTAATCGGCACGCACAAGCTTTTAAATAAAGCTATTGAATATAAAAATTTAGGGCTTTTAATAATCGATGAGGAGCAACGCTTTGGTGTTAAACATAAGGAGCAAATTAAAGAGCTTAGACAAAACATTGATGTTTTAACCCTCTCAGCAACGCCAATTCCAAGAACACTTCATATGTCAATGTCGGGAATTCGTGATATGAGCCTTATTACCCAGCCACCGGGGGAGCGTTACCCCATCGCCACCTATGTTTTAGAGTATGACCGTGAGGTTATCCGCGAGGCAATAAACAGAGAAATAGGCAGAGGCGGGCAGGTTTACTATTTATATAACCGAGTATCGGGAATTGAAAAGGTTTCTGAGGAAATCTCCGCTATGATACCAAACGCCAGAATTGCGGTGGCTCACGGAAAAATGAAAGAGAGTGAGCTTGAGGCAATTATGATGGACTTTTATGATGGGGAGATTGACATTTTAATTTGCACCACCATAATTGAAACAGGGCTTGACATTCCAAATGTTAACACCATAATAATTGAGGACTCTGACAGAATGGGACTTTCTCAGCTTTATCAGCTTCGAGGCAGAGTCGGACGCTCAGACAGACTTGCCTATGCTTATTTGACCTTTAGAAGAAATAAGGTCTTAACTGAGGATGCTGAAAAGAGGCTTAGGGCAGTTAAGGAATTTACCGAGTTTGGTTCAGGCTTTAAAATTGCCCTTCGTGACCTTGAAATCCGCGGGATGGGAAACCTTATTGGCTCTGCTCAAAGTGGGCATATGGAGGCTGTGGGCTATGAAATGTATTGCAAAATGCTTGACAGTGCCATTAAAGAGCATAAGGGGATTATATCCGAGGAGCAGACTGAAACCTTAATTGATGTTCCAATTGACGGATATATCCCCGAAAAGTATATTCCATCGCACTCTCAAAGGCTGTCGGCATACAAAAAAATTGCCTCCATTGAAAATGAAGAGGATAAGTTGGATATTTTTGATGAGCTTTGCGACAGATATGGCACAATGCCACAATCGGTTGAAAATCTTTTAGAGATTTCCCTTATTCGCAAAATGGCGTCTGACAAAAAATTCACCGAGGTCAGCTTAAAAGACGGTCTTTTAAAACTGTTTTTTGACGAAAACAATCCGCCAACTTTAGATAACGCCATAGAGTATGCTCTTCAAAACCCTTTGACTGTCGCAATAAGAAAAGGTAAAAAGCCTCATATTGAATTTAAGGTTGAGGCGGATTGTTCACAGAAAAAACACATAGAAAACATCAAAAAAACCATTGAAAAAATGTGAATACTGTTGTATAATGTTCTTAAATATTGAAACTTAGTTTTAGGAGGAAATAAATTATGTGGAAATGCCCCAAATGTGGATTAGAGCTTGAAGATAATGTACTTACTTGCCCTTGCGGAGAGCCTCGCCCCGAGGAAGAAATCAAAGAGGAGGCTCCTGTTGAAGTGGCTACTGTTGAGGAAACTCCTGTTGAAGTGGCTCCTGTTGAAGTGGCTCCTTGTTGTTGTGAAGGTGAAGATGGTGAGATAATTGAAGAAATCGGAGAAGATGATTTTGTTGATTTTGAAAAGAAATCTACCAACAAAAAGCTTGTTGTTTTAATTTCTCTCGTTGTCTTAATTATGATTTTAACCGTATGGATTTTTGCTTATCATCTGATTAACAGAAACGTTAAAGCAACAGGGCAAGATAATATTATTACATACGCAGATATTAACAAGGCCTGTGACAGTATTTTTAGCGACGATATTGCAATTAAGGTAAATGATGTAGAGGTTTCTAAGAGTGTTTTTAAATTTTTTGTTAATGCCATTGCTTTAGACTATCAGGCAAATCAAACCTACGATGATAATTATGAGGTTGACGTTACAAAGCTTGATAATTTTAATTGGAATTCTATAGCAAATAGCGAAACAAATGAAACGCATAAAGAAATGGTTTTGGCTAACGCTGTTACTTCTTGTGTCCAGTTCTATGAGCTTATATCTGTTGGCGATAAGTATGGTATTGAGCTTTCAGATGAAGATAAGAAGGATATAAAGGATTCTGTTTTATCTATTAAGGAAGCCTATGGCGATGACCTTGACGAAGCTCTTGAAATTCACGGCTATGACTCTTTAAAGCAATATGAAACTGTATATGCAATTCAGCTTAGAGCAAATAAAGTATATGAAGATATTTCAAGCAATCTTAGCAAATATATAACTAAGGGTATGTCAGCTTTTAATTTCCAGGATGCTGACGATGTTTTGTATTATATAGATAAAACATCAAAAATCAGGATAAATAAAGACTTAATTGAAGATTTTGAGATTGATGTAGATTATAAGAAAGTTTACGAAGCAAATGCTATGGCTGCGGCTGATGCTGAAGAAGAAGCTGAAGCTGAGGCCACTGACGATGAAGAGTAAAAAAATAAGAGCCTGACCCGATAACGCAATCAAAGATTGCGGTCGGGTGCCCCGGAACCTTGTTGTTTTCACAATAAAAGCTCACGAAAGTGAGCTTTTTCTTTTATCTTATTTTGCAAATTTCTGAACGCCCCAAACCCCAACTATAATCATTAAGGAAAAGATTATGTTAGGAAGGCTAAGAGCCGTATCCTTTAAAATCACAATCCCTGCAAAAATAGAAACAACGGTTATGACATTTGAGAAAACTGTTGTTCTTGAAATAGGGAGGTGGGTGTTTGCGTAGTTTATTAAAAGGAATGCAACAACCGAGGATAAAACCCCAAGATACAAAATAGAAATCAAAAATTCTCCCTCTAAAAGAGGTTTATAAATAAGAGATAAATCATTTATGTTTTCAAAAACCGCCACCGCCGTAAAGACTATGCAGGCAAGAAAAAACATAACATAGGTTCTTTCAAAAGGGCTGAATTCATTGGCGCTTTGCCGACTTATGGCGTTAAACCCAACCGCTGATAAAATCGCACCAACTAATAAAACTGCACCCAAAAGTGATGCCCCTTCTCCACCACCGCTTATTAAAATAACACCCAAAACGGAGATTATTCCAAAAACCGCCTGCAAAAAGGTGGGCGGTTCTTTCATAAACAGTGCCGAATAAATCATAGCTCCGATAGGAACTAACGCAATCATAACCGCCGCAAAGGTTGCCGATGAAAGCTTAATTCCATAGCTTTCACAGTAAAAATATATAACGGGCTGCATAATCCCCATAAGCAAAACTTTCCATATCTTTTTACCTTTAAAGCTGATTTTAACCACTTTAAATATAACTAAAAGGTTTAAAATCAAAAAGGCAAAGAGAAAGCGAAGGGCAAGTAAAACTGACGGGCTCGCCACCTTAAGCCCCATATCCGAAAACATAAAGCTGAACCCGAATATGAAGTTTGAGAAAAATGCCGCCAAAGTTGCCCACAAAACCGTTCTCTTTTTTGTATTATTCTCCATTTAATTATCCCGTCCAATCTATTTCTAAAGATTGTTTATTTCTGTTACAATCCATCCGTTTTTGCGGTTTTCGACCACAACTGTTGCCTGGCTTTCGGTTTTAGGGAAAGTTCTTTTGCTCTCAAAGACATAGTTTAAAATGTCTATACCAAATTCAGCCGACCACTTCTGTGACTCTTCTTCACTCATCGACTCCAAAAAGGTCATAAACTCTTCCATTCCCATTCCTAAAGAGGCGATATATTCATCCATATATAAGGAGAAATTGATGCCTCCCATATCGGGAACTACAATACTGTAGCTGACAGTTGCCCTGTCCCCTGCTTTATTTACCCCTGTCCTTTTACATTTTATATTGTCAAAGGTATTTTTAAGCAGCCTGTCACTTTTTTCTTTTGAAACCCCCTGGCTCATATTTTCAAGAGATTTCTTTATTCCTTCCCGAAACTTGCCTATTTCAGTTTTGGCGTTTCCCTCTTGAAGAACATATTGCTTAGCTCCGGAAAAATCCCCTGTATAAAGGGCTTCCATACATTTATCAGATGCCTCCTCAGGAGTTTTTGCATATATTACTTCAACTATTTCATCTTCTTCATTTTCCTCAGCTTCAAGGGAAATATTTTCTTCTTCCTGTTTTGTGTTTTCCTCCGCCTTTTCCTCTTTTTTGCAAGAGGAAAAGCAAAAGAGAGTAACCAAAAGCAAGACTAACAATAAAATTTTTCGCATCATATCACCTATTTAACCGATCCGTCAGGATTAAAAAGCGGTAGCTTTTCAAGATAGATAATATCTTCTCTGCCCTGTGCATCGCCCTCAGCTAAAATTGTCATTTTCCCCACTATATTTCCGCCCGCTTTTTCAACAAGCTTTTCAATTGCCAAAAGTGACTCACCTGTTGAAATAACATCGTCAATAATGAGTATTCTCTTACCCTTCATTTTATCAGCATCCGCCTTATCAAGATAAAGCTTTTGCTCCTTAGCGGTGGTGATTGAATTAACAGTAACCTCAAAGACCTCTTCCATATAGAGCTTTGGATTCTTTCTTGCAAGGACATAAAAATCGTCCCCTCTCTGACGAGCCATTTCGTGGATAAGGGGAATTCCTTTAGCCTCAGCGGTTATAAGATAGTCATATTCGGGGGCTTTTTTTAAAAGCTCTCTTGCACAAGCAACTGTAAGCTCTGCATCTCCGAAAATTACAAATGCCCCGATATATAAATCATCTGTAACTCTGCATAAAGGAAGCTCGCGATCAAGACCTGCTATATTCATTTTGTATTTCATATTTTTCACCTCAAAATATATTTCTTAAAACTCCGTAGGTTAAAAGAAAAATAATACAACATATTAAAATAATTTTAGATGCCCCTCTGTATTTGCTCTCGCCATTTTTAATATATCTGTAATTTTCAAAAGCGAAAACTCCTATCAAAAACGGTAAAGAAATAAACAAGGCTTTGTTATATAAAAATGCCTCTTTAAAATCAAATCTTAAAAGAGCAAGTACCATTCTTGTTGCTCCACACCCGGGGCAATCAAACCCCGTAGTCAGCTTAATCGGGCATGGGATTTTAATGTTGGTCAGGCAAATAAATATGTAATATAAAAAGCCGATGCCCACAAAAATAAGTATGGGTTTTAGTCTTTCTTTAAACCTTATTTTCTGCTCCTTTGTCATTTTATATCATCTTGTTAACGCTGTCTTGCATAAGGGCAACGGATATAATTCCAAATCCAAAAAGGCAGAGAACTAAATACAAAATCCCACGATATTGCGGAATTTCGCCCATTTCTCTTCCTTTTCTGTCAAGGTTATCCCCCATTTTATAGCACCAATAAATTCCAAAAATTCCGCAAGTTATGAGGTGCAAAAGGAAAACCACGCCACCTGATAAATCACTATGTCTGTCGCATAAAGTGTTAATATCATCGTTTATGACAATCATCCAATAAATTCCATATAAGCCACAGGTTATAATAGTTAAAATTATTGCTGTTGCAACACTTCTTCTTTGTACCATAAAAATTCCCTCCTCTTTTTACTGAAAAGATATGGCTACAGTGCCTATTTTTCCTGTATCATTTTTTAATTATATATAAAATACTTTATATTGTCAATATACCTGAAACATTTATGAATAAATATTTATACAAAACGAATAATAAAATATATATTACTAAGGAGGTAAAATACTTTGACACAGTTTACTTATGAAATCAAGGACCAGTTCGGTATTCACGCCCGTCCTGCAGGGCTTTTGGTTAAAACGGCAGAAAAGTTTAATTCTCAAATAACGCTTGTTAAAGAAACAAAAGAGGCTGATGCTAAAAAGCTCTTTGGTGTTATGGGACTTGGGGTAAAAGTCGACGATAAAATAACAGTTAAAATAGATGGTGATGACGAGGAAAATGCAAAAGAAGCCTTATTAAGCTTCTTTCAGGAAAACTTATAAATCAAAAATGTTGGGCACCTTTTTAAAACACCCAACAGATTTATTATAACACAGCTACAGATAGTTTGTAAAGAAAAATCTTTAATTCTGCCCCAACTTCTCCCTATTGCCTAAAAAATTCATTTTCAGTTTTGCTATTATGTCAATTGAATTTACCATTGACATATGCTATTATTAAATCAAGGAAAGGAAGGTATAGTCCAATGAGAAAGTAAGAAAGGCTTTTAAGAAAACCGAAAAGGTTTAAGCGAAAGAGGACGGTGGTGTATCGTTTAATATAAAGGAGTTAGTTTTTAATACACTGCTTAAACTAAAAATCGTATTCTTAAAAAGTCAAAAAATTCGCTTTTTGAAACTAAACATTCAAAACCCATACGGTATTCTCCATTGAGAAGGATTTTAAAAAATGATTTTGGTTTAGGAAATGTAGAAAGTGGCAAAAGGCAGACGAAGAAAGAGAGGATTACAAAAGATGTTAGATATTAAGAGCGAACAGAAGTGACCTCTGATTGCAAGGTAAAAAATGCAGTCAGGGGTCACTTCTTTTTTATGCTTAATTTCCCTAAGTTTGGCACATACTATCAGTATTATACAAACAAAGGAGTATTATATGCAAGAATCTCTATGGACAGACGAAGTAAATCTTCCCAAATTTAAAAAGCTGAGTGGGGATATTAAAACCGATGTGTTAGTTATAGGCGGAGGAATTTGCGGAATTCTTTGCGCTTATCTTTTAAAGCAGGCAAAAATACCCTATGTTTTGGTTGAGCAAAATGAAATTGCTCAGGGAGTAACAGGGAATACCACCGCAAAAATCACTGCTCTGCACGGGCTTATTTATGATGAACTGATAAGTAAATCAGGGAAAGAAACCGCCCAAAAATATTTATCGGCAAACGAAATGGCTATAAATAAATATTCTGAGCTTTGTAAGGATTTTGACTGCGATTTTCAAAAGCTCCCCGCATTCACCTATTCTTTAAAAAATCGTGATAAAATTGAAAAGGAAGTTCAAGCCATAAATGATTTAGGTGGCTCTGCCGAATTTATAAGCCATACTCCTCTGCCTTTTTCTGTTTCAGGGACGGTCTGCCTGAAAAACCAGGCACAGTTTAACCCTCTGAAATTTATTGCAAATATCTCTGAAAATTTAAACATATACGAAAACACCAAGGTATATGGCATAACGCCAAATTATGCTTTAGGGAGCGGCTTTAAAATCTATGCTGACAAAATTATTATTGCGACACACTATCCATTTATAAATAGGCACGGAAACTATTTCTTAAAGCTTTACCAGCATCGTTCCTATGTTTTAGCTCTTGATAATACACAAAATTTAAACGGAATGTATGTAGACGAAGCCCAAGACGGTCTTTCCTTTAGAAACAGCAACAATTTATTGCTTCTTGGCGGAGGAGGCGGTCGGACAGGGACTCCTTGCGGAGGCTGGAGTGAGCTTACAGAATTTAAAAATAAATATTACCCCGAAAGTAAAATTAAATATAGGTGGGCGACTCAGGACTGTATGAGCCTTGATAAAATCCCATATATCGGGCAGTACTCTAAAACAACCGCAAATTTATATGTCGCCACAGGGTTTAATAAATGGGGGATGACCTCCTCTATGGTTTCGGCAATGATTTTATGCGATTTGGTTCAGGATATAAGAAATGAATATGCCGATATTTTCTCCCCTTCAAGAAGTATATTAAAGCCACAGCTTTTTAAAAACGGCGTTGAAACACTGAAAAATTTTGCCTCGCCTACCGTTAAGAGATGTTCCCATCTTGGATGTGCCTTAAAATGGAACAAAGCCGAACACACCTGGGATTGCCCCTGCCACGGCTCCCGCTTTAAAGAGGACGGCACACTGATAAACAACCCTGCCACAAAAGATGCACGG
Organism: Clostridia bacterium; assembly: GCA_045648565.1. Taxonomy (GTDB): domain Bacteria; phylum Bacillota; class Clostridia; order Monoglobales; family Monoglobaceae; genus SIG454. The sequence goes on from JAZROF010000054.1 coordinate 38,917, forward strand.
GTTAAATAAAAAATGACAATTCTATACGAATTGTCATTTTTTATTTAACTTTCTATTTTTCTGCACTATTTTCGACTCAGTATATCATCAAACCATAACTTTAGCTCATTTACATTTTTCTTAAAAAGAAATGTGCGAATTCCAAAGTTTTCTGCCCCTTCACAGTTTTTCTCACTATCATCTATAAAAACCGTTTCCTCTGGCAAAAGGCTGTATTTTGTGCAAAGATGCTCAAAAATTTCTCGGCTTGGCTTAACAAAACCGCAAATAGCAGAGAAAACGCAATTATCAATTTCCTCTATAATCGGGATTTCGTCACTATGCTCTGCAAAAGTTTTGCTTATGTTGGATAAAATAAAGGTTTTTACTCCATACCTTTCCTTTATGTATGATACAAGCTCTCTCATTCCTTCAATCTCAGGAAGATTATAAAGCCAGTTATCATAAATCTTTGTTGCTGCTTCGTGGAGCCTGTCAGGTAAACGAGAGCATACCCTCTCTATCACCTCTTTATCAGAGATTGTCCCCTCGTCAAGCCTATCCCAATAAAGCCTGTCAAAGACTATATCTTTAACAAGTTCAACATCTTCCTTATTCTTTATGTATCTGCCGGTCATATATTCAGGTTCAAAATGCACAAGCACTTGTCCAAAATCAAAGACAACATTTTTTATCATAACGCATTCTCTCTATCCTTGTTAAACTTTTTAGGTTCTTTTGTTCTTGTGGCAAATGTCACGGCGAAGACCTCTCTTGCCCCGCCTTTCTTTAAAACATAGGAGCATTCCTCAATAGTTGCTCCCGTTGTCATAACATCATCAACAAGCAAAACCCGTTTCCCTTTCACCTCTGCATTATCAGAAAGAGCTATTGTGCCAATCAAGTTTCTCACTCTATGGGCATAATCCAACTTGCTTTGTTTCTCGGTTTTCTTAATCTTTACCAAACAGCCCTTACAATAAGGGATACTCAATTCCATTCTTAGGCTTTGGGCAATTACTGCAACGGGGTCAAAGCCACGCTTAATTGCCCTTTTATCGTTTGGGGCAACGCCAACAATTATGTCAAAATTTATTTCTTTATAAACGTCTTTTACTCTCTCTGCCATAAGATGAGCCATAACTTCTCCGATTATTTCACCATTGCCGTCTTTATATCTTTTAATTCCGCCTGAGGTTTTCTCATTATATTTAACTACTGCTGTGGCACTTTTATATGGCCGATAGGTTTTTGTTTGACATCTGTAGCAAGTTTCCTTTTCACCAAGGCTTATTTGAGGCTTTCCGCAACGGGAGCAGCACTTAAAGTCTTTGCAAAAATCAACGGTCCTTTGACAATCGTCACAAATAAATTTATCCTCTTTGCCCTTTATTATTTCATTGCAGAACATACATTTGTTAGGATAAACAAGTCTTAGCACGGCACTAAATATATTCATAGATTTCCCTCATAGTAAGACCGCAAAGAGATTTCTTTGCGGTCTAATTTTTTATTTAGCGTAATCAACTGCCCTTGTTTCTCTGATGACATTAACCTTAATCTGCCCCGGATATTCCATTTCTTCTTCTATTTTCTTAACAATATCCTTCGCAAGTAAGATAGTTTCATCATCCTTAACCTTATCAGGCTTAACGATAATTCTGATTTCACGCCCTGCCTGAATTGCAAAAGAACGCTCAACCCCGCCAAAGGAGTTTGCAATGCCTTCAAGATTTTCAAGACGTTTAATATAAGACTCCAAGTTTTCTCTTCTTGCCGCAGGTCTTGCCGCAGAAATAGCATCTGCCGCCTGAACCAAACAAGCCTCGATAGAGTTCGGTTCAACATCGCCGTGATGCGCCATAATAGCGTGGATAACTCTTTCGTTTTCCTTATACTTTTTAGCTACATCGGCACCGATTGTAACGTGGGAGCCTTCAACATCGTGGTCGATTGCCTTACCAATATCGTGAAGTAGTCCCGCTCTCTTTGCAAGAGCAACATCTGCCCCAAGCTCTGCTGCCATAAGCCCTGCTAAATGAGAAACCTCAATTGCGTGCTTTAATACATTCTGACCATAGCTTGTTCTGTAGCGAAGTTTACCGATAAGACGAATAAGTTCAGGATGAAGACCATGAACACCTGTTTCAAAGGTAGCTTGTTCGCCCTCGTCCTTAATAATCTGTTCAACCTCTTTTTGAGCCTTTTCAACAGTTTCCTCAATCCTGCCCGGATGAATTCTGCCGTCAGTTATAAGTTTTTCAAGAGAACGCCTTGCAACCTCTCGTCTAACCGGGTCAAACCCTGAGAGAATAACAGCCTCAGGTGTATCGTCAATAATTAAATCAACGCCTGTAAGAGTTTCAATAGTTCTGATATTTCTACCCTCACGGCCGATAATTCTTCCCTTCATTTCGTCATTTGGGAGATTTACTACGGATACTGTTGTTTCTGCCACATGGTCTGCAGCACAACGCTGAATAGCACCTGTTATAATATTTCTCGCTTTAGAATCCGCTTCTTCCTTTGCCTGCTCCTCAATACTCTTAATAAGCTTTGCAACCTCATGGCGAGTATCGGTTTCAACCTGCTCCATAATAAGTCTTTTCGCTTCCTCTGCAGAAAGATTTGCAACCTTTTCAAGTTGACTCATCTGGAGCTTTTTAACTTGCTCAATTTCTGCTTGAGTTTCCTCAAGCTTAGCAATTTTTTGTTGCATTAATTCTTCTTTTTCTTCAATGTTTTGTGCTTTTTTATCTATCGTGTCTTCCTTTTGCTGAATTCTTCTTTCCTGTCTTTGAATTTCATTGCGTCTTTCCTTGATTTCTCTGTCAAGTTCAACCCGTTCCTTATGTATTTCCTCTTTTGCCTCCAATAATTTTTCTTTTTTAGCGTTTTCGGCGTTTTTAACCGCCTCTTTCTTTGCCGATTCAACAAGCCTTTGTGCCTCTTCTTCGGCACTTCCTATCTTTAATTCGGCTACCTTTTTTCGATATGAATAACCGTATTTAAAAGCCGAAATTCCTATTACTATAGCAATAATAATTCCCGCAACTATTGTTATAATCAAATCTATACCTATGATAAGCACCTCCTAAATTAAATTTTATTCTGCCAAGTTACGCAGTATATTTTAAAACTAACACTAAAAGAAAATACATATACTTTTAAAGGTTCACACAAATATTAAAAACATACACTTTAATTTTAATAAAAACTATAGAATATGTCAAGTATTTTTTGCAAATTTCAAATTTTTACTCTATTACTTCATAAAGAGTTGCGGCATCATTTTTAAGAGTTGATTCTTTTATATCTGTAACTCTTATACGAAAAGCCTTTGCCCCAAAGGCAACCTCAATTTCGTCACCGATTTTCACATCATATGACGCCTTTACAACTTTGCCGTTAACGCTGACTCTTCCCCCGTCACAAGCTTCGTTTGCAACGGTTCTGCGTTTTATTATTCTTGTAACCTTAAGATATTTATCAAGCCTCATTATTTGTCTCGCTTTCGTATTTTTCGTATTCTGCTATAAAGTTTGAAATTTCACGGTTTAAAGAAACCTCTGCATCTATTCCCGCATTTTTTGCGACTGTAACAATGTTAAAAAGCACTTGCCCTAAATACTTTTCAGCAACAACCTTATCCGTATTTTCATCAATCATTTTAAGTTTATTTGAAACAGAGTCGGCAATACTTTTGGTATCATTGAAAAAATATCCCGTTTTTGTTGCTTTACCTTGAATTTTTTCTGCTCTTGTAAGGGATGGAAGATACTTTGAAATTCCACGAAGCTCCTGGGAAACTGTTTTTTGGTCACGGTCATTTCTTTTTATTTCATCCCATGCATCTAAAACTCCATCGGCAGTTTCAATTTCCGCTCCCCCGAAAATATGTGGGTGACGGTGGATAAGCTTTTTGCAAATAGCATCGGTTACATCGCTTATATCATATTCTCCAAGCTCTTCCCCGATTTGGGCGTGAAAAACCACCTGAAGGAGTAAGTCACCACTCTCATCAGCCATTTTTTCGCCATCACCGCTATCTATTGCCTCAATCAGCTCATAGCCTTCTTCCATTATGCTCCGCTTTATGCTTTCATGAGTCTGTTCCTTGTCCCATGGGCAGCCATTCTCCCCCCTAAGCTTTTTCATAATCTGGAGCAAATCCTCAAAATTAAATTTTTTACTCATAAATTCTCCTTTTGCCTATTTTATCAGCCTGAATCTCTCAAGCAAATCGGCAAGTCTTTCTCCTTTTGGAAGTATTAATATATCTTCACGCCTTATGGCTTTTACCAAAAAGGCACAAATCACATAAACAACAGCCCCGATTCCTATTGTCAAAACAGTGGCTATTCTTGAAATTCCAATAACCTTTTCTGAAATAATTAAGACAAATCCCATAACAAGTGCACAAAACAGAGGCTTAATAAGTGTATCCATAAATTCAAATTGAATCTTAACTGTCTTTATTATGCATATTATATTTATAACCGCAATTACTCCATAGCATACTATGGTGGCAATAGGAGCTCCGTCAATTCCCAGTATCGGAATAAAGGTGTAGTTCATTACAACCTTAACAATTCCCCCTGCAATCATACTGAAAACAGGATAGTAAACCTTGCCATAGGCCTGGAGTACTGCATTTGTTACCTGAACAACTGATACAAAAATTATGGCAATTGACAGCTTTTGAAGCAGCATAAAAGCATCCGCATCACTATATAAAAGTCCTAAAATGCCTTTAGACAGAGCTGAAAGTCCAATCGCACAAGGCATTGCAAAAAGCACCGTTATTTTAATTAAGCTTTTTGTAATCACTTTTGCCTCATTTTCTGCTTTTTTTGCAATCGCCGAGGAAATGGCAGGAACAGCACTCATACTCAGTGCCACGATAATAGTTAGTGGCAGATTAAACATTGTCTGCGCCTGACCTGTATACATTCCATAAAGGGTGTTCGCTTTCTTTTCAAGAATTTGGGCACCGCTCCAGGCAAGGTCCTTGGCTTGATTGTAAAACTCAGTCCCTTTTTCAAACAAGAAATCATACTTATCAAAAACTGCCGGGTTTACAACAAGCCTATTCATAACTGTTGCGAGGTCCACGAGACTCGTAAGACTTGAAACCGCTGCCCCAATGGTAATTGGAATTGCAATCAAAACAAGCTCTTTTAAAATATTTCGTCTCGTTCTTTGGGTTTCATTGTATATTTTAAGCTTTTTATCTTTCTTTAAATAAACGCTGTAAACCACCAGCATTAAAATAAGGGACGCAGCCGCACCAATGCTCACGCCGAAAATCGCGCCTGATGCAGATAAAATTGTTCTGTCAAGAGCTGACCTTACTGTTCCAAGGCCAAAATCAACCATCCCCTTAAGGCTGCCATCAACAGTCATATTTGTAAAGAGCATTGCAAGAACAATTCCCACCAAAAGCTTTGAAATTGCCTCTATAACCTCCGATGCCGCCGTTGGGTACATATTCTGTCTGCCTTGAAAATATCCGCGGAACGCTGACACAATTGATGTAAAGAAAATAGTTGGTGCAATCACTTTTATGCATATCACCGCATCACGATTACCCAAGAAAACAGCAAGTTCTTCTGCAAAGGCATAAAGAAGCACCGCCCCTGCAATACCTATTGTTCCAAGGAGAATTGACGCAGTTTCAAAAACCTTTCTTGCACCCTTTTCATCGCCTCTTGCAGTGCTTTCTGCCACCATTTTGGAAACAGCCGTCGGAAAACCTGCCGTGGCAATAATAAACATAAAGGTATAGATTTGGTAAGCAACATTAAAAAGACCGCTTCCGTCTTTACCGATAAGCTCATAAAGGGGTATTTTAAAAACCGCCCCGATTATCTTGACTATGAAATTTGCAATTGCCAGTATTAGTGCACCTTTTATAAAGGTCTGTCCGTTATTTTTCAAAAGTCTTCAGCTCCTTGTTTTTGTCCTTACTTTATCTATACTGAGATTTTCTCTTAAAAACAACTAATTTTTTAATCTTTTTCTATTTTTAAAATTTTTCCTGTTGTGCTGACATATTTAGTTTCAAACGCAAGTTCTCCGCCCACGCCGATAGACTTATTACTCATAGTATAATATCCTGCGTCGTTGACATTTCCGTCAGTTTCAATTTTAATATAAGCATTATATTTTTCAGGAATGACGGTTTTAACCGTATTTCCACGGCTTGTTATTCCTGTATCAGGTGTTGGCTCAACGGAAATAACCTCAACAATGTTACCTAAATATTCTTTGGTTTCCTCATCATAAGCTCCGCCAAGCTCGTAAAGACCATCAATGGTATATTGCCGAACCTCTTCAACCTTAACGATATAGGAAAACTTCTCTGTTTTTGTCTGAACAGCCTCGGGTGTTGCAGAAAATCTCGCATACACTCCAATGCCAATAATGAGGATAACAATAATAACCAAAATATCGATAATGCTTATTTTCTCAAACAACTTACCCTCTTTATTTATCATTCTCCTCACCTCCAACCTTTTCTATGATAACTACATGTCCATATCCTGAAAAACCTTTTCCAACAAAGTTAAGCTCTTTTCCGATTTTAATTTTATCAGTTCCTATAAGGAAATCTTTGTCATTTTCAGTAAGCTCTGCTTCAATTGTAAAGAGCATATTATACCTGCCGATTTCATCCGCAATTTCCTTTTGCCCTGTTACGGGATTTGTATAGCTTTTGGTTTTCGGCACAGCCTTAACCTCTTTAAGCGTCCCTGCAACCTTTTCGCGGATTCCCATATTTAAAGATGTGCCAACCTTGGCACTTTCAAGATAAAAATTCACTGTCTCTTCATCAATATCCGCTTCCTCAATGGTAACCAAAACCTTTGCGGTATTTGTGTTTGTAACCGTTCCGGACTTATTTCCCAAAATGTAAAAGCCCAAAAATCCCACAGCAATTATCAAAACAATTATAAGAAAATCAATAATATTAAACTTTGGTTTTTCCATAATTTTCTCCTTTTCCTATCTTTTCATCTGCTTTTCATAAATATCTTCAAGCTGTTTTGTCATTTTCTCCGCCGTAAACTTTTCCTTATAATGAACATAAGCCGTTTCCGACATTTTTTTAAGCATTTCTTTATCATTCATTAAAAGCTTCATAGCTTCATAAAGTGCCATTGAATTTTGTTTTTCGCAAAGAAGCCCATTCTCACCGTGAGTTACCATATAAGGATTTCCCCCGTAAATACTTGCAATAGCCGGTTTTTTAAGGCTCATCCCCTCAGAGAGAGCAAGGGAAGACGTTTCTGTCCCGTAAGAACAGTTTACATTTATATCCATAATATTATAAATACTCGCAACATCGGTTATAAAGCCTGTAAAAATAACGTTTTTCTCTACGCCTAATTCCTTAACCAATTTGCGTAAATCCTCTTCCTTGGTTCCCGTTCCGACTATTAAGAACTTAGCCTTTGGATTATCCTTAATTATTTTTGCAGCCGCCTCTATATAGTACTGATGTCCTTTAACTGCCTCAAGTCTTGCAATAATTCCAAAAACAATATCATCTTTTTCTATTCCATATTTTTCTCTGACTTTTGCTTTTTCTTCGTCAGTTATAGTCTTAAGCGGCTCAACCCCGTTTATAATGACCGTTATTTTCTTATCCGAAACACCCGTGTCTGTAAGGTTTTCCTTTGCAGCCTGAGCAACTGCAACAATGTGTGTCGAAAGGGTATTGTTAACAAACCCGTTTATCTGTTTAAAAGGGAAAACCGTCATATATTTTGGCGGGTCATAGGCACAATGGCGAGTATAAATTCTTACTTTGACCCCTCGCATAAATGCGGCAATTTTCCCGCTCATTGAAGAGTGGGTATGGACTATGTCAGGTTTTTCCTCTTTGAAAATCTTGATAAGCTCAAAAATGCCCTTTATATCCATTGACTTATCCGCTAAATTTTTAGTTTCAATAACCTCATAGCCTACTTCCTCAACTCTGGGCTTTAAAAGGCTTCCTTTTGGAAGAATAACCTTTATCAAAAACTTATGACGGTCAAAGTTTTTGAGATAATTGACCAAAAGAGTTCCCGCCCCGCCAATATTGGTGTCTGTTAAAATGTGCAAAACCTTTATCATTTAGTCTCCTCCTTGGCAACATTTACTGCCGAAATCCCAAGTGCTAGAACAAACCAAAAAACCATAACAACCCGATAATTATAAAAACAATTATCAAATAAGCCTTGAACCATAAAGCCGCAAACTCCTGCCGAAAGTGCAACAAGCAAAGTTTTAAACTTTTTATCTATCGTTAGCCTATGCCCTAAAGCCATCTGTTTAAACCATAAAATCAAAATCAAAAGAAAGTTTATAATTCCGCCAAGCCCTGTTTCAACCCAGACCTGCAAAAACAAATTATGAGAATGGGGGGCAACAACTGCACTGTATGAATAGAATGGATAAACTGAATTAAAAGCTTCCTCTCCCATTCCTATTCCACTAAGCCAAAAATCCTTCATCATAAGGATTGTTCCCATCCAGATAAAAACTCTGTATGAGGTTGAGCTATCGGACATATCCCCGATACTTGTCAGTCTTTGGAGAACAGTTTGTGGAATTACGAAAGGCAAAACAGGAAGAACTAAAAGGGCAAGACCCCATAATTTTCCGCAGACCAAGGTAACATAAATTGCTGCAGCAACAACGAGAGCAATCCAGCACCCTCTTGAGAAAGTAAGGATTAAAACAATCCCCATTATCCCTGAAATAATTGCCCAGAATACCTTTGAGCCAAGCTTGTCCGCTGTCCACATAAGACCTATGCAAACAGGGAGAACAAGGAGAATATATTCTCCTAAAACATTTGGGTTTTCAAGGGTGGAATAAATTCTCATTGAAATTCCCTCAAACATTTCTGAGTCAACCCAAGCCTCCGCCCCCATAGGCTTAATAAAAAGATACTGATAAACTCCGTAAAGACAAACAAAAAGTCCTGAAAGAGCAAAGGTTTTCAGCAGGTCGAAAAACTGTTTTCTGGTTTTAACTGTGTTTATAACCACAAAGAAGAATACCATCATAACTGCATATATTGCCCATATTTGAAGGCTCTTCCCTCTTGCAAAGGACATAATCGCAGAAACAAGATAAATTCCAATCATTATAATTATAAACATTCCCACAATTCCGAATTTCCATTTGAAATTTTTGCTGGTTATTGCCTTAACAGCTAATGAAAATGCACAAAGCAACACAAGACCCGTAAGAACCATCGTTGGGATAAACGGGGCTAAAAATGCCGTTACGAACACCCCGAACTCTACCTTATATAAAACCATTGCAACAAACAATATTCCTAAAAGTAAGACCGCTCCCATAAGGGGGTGAACAAACGCCGAAAGAACAGCCATTAAAACGCCGAAAATCACGGCACAATAATATCTTGCCTTAGACTTACTGCACTTTGTCATATAATAAAATTTATAGTTAAGCTCAGTTCCCAAAAAATATTCAGCGATTTTTGAGGAAACCGTTGGCTTAATATAATCCGTAATATTTATATTAAATACACTGACCGCTCCGCAAAGAATTGCACCCACGGCAGTTACAATATTAAAGCCTCCGCCCAATGCAAAGTTCAAGATAGTGTAAAGGGAGAGCCAAGTTCCTAAAATAATCCCCATAAATCTTAAATTAAGCGCTAAAAAGTTATGAAGAAGATACTTTGTGGCACTTATAAAGAATGAACGTTCCTTGCACCTTGTAAAAAACTCATTCTTCTCCCCAAGCCGAGCCATAAATTTAAAGCCAACTCCTAAAAGCTTTCCAAAACGGCTCTTATCTTCAACATCGGCATCAACTCTGCGAAACCAACTCGTGATTTTACTTTTTTGCCACTTTGAGGAAAAATATTTATAAACTCCGCAGAGAATTTTATAAAGATAACTGTTCTTTATTAACTTGTTCCAGATTAAAAACCAAAGATACTGAAAATACCCTGTTTTCATTTGTTCCTCCTTAACTCCTTAAGCATTTCAAGTCTTAATATAAAGGCTAACCCCAAATATACTATAAGTGCCGGAAGTGACGCGACGCATAGCTTAATCAGCGTCATAACCATCCCGTATCCTAACATATCCTTTATAGCGTCATAGACAGTCCCTGCAACAAGGACAGCCACTACCGAGCAAACTATTATCTTAATTAAATCAAATATAAATCCGCGATTTATAACCTTTCCGCCTTTTTTATTTATCATAATCATAAGAGCAAGGGCTATAAACACAGAGCTTATGGTTGTTGCAAGGGCGAGGCCCCCGATTTCCATTTTGAAAACAAAAACGTATAAAAGCATAACCCCGATATTTACCAAAACTCCAAGTATGGAAACTACCATAGGAGTTACGCCGTCTTTAATTGCATAAAAGCTCTTATTTAAAATTTCACAAATAGCGTAAAAAACCATACCGAAAGAATAGTAGTATAGTGCCGTTGCCGTAACGCGCGTATTATCCGCCGTGAACTTTCCGTGCTCAAAAACCACTTTAATAATCGGCTCCGATAGAGCGATAAAAAGTGCCGAAATAAAGCCAATTACGAAAACCGTCCAAGAAAGAGAGCTTCTCGTTGTTTTTGCAAAACCGTCGCTGTCCCCTCCTGCGCTCTGGCGAGAGAGCTTTGGGAAAATGAAGTTGGTTACAGCGTAGGCAAAAACCCCAACCATTATTATATAAATCTTGTTCGCCCAATTTAAGCCCGACACAATTCCATTCCCTAAATTTGAGCCAACCATAGTGTTAATAAGGGTGCAAATCGGCTGAACCCAGGAGCTTATTAAAATGGGTAGGGCGAGTCTTAGCGCCTCACCAATTCCCTCGTCACGAAGATTAAAGGAAAGCCTGAACTTAAAGCCTTTTTTATAAAGGGCAGGAATTTGAACAACAAGCTGAAGCCCCCAAGCGATAAACATCGACACGGCAACACCCATAAGCCCTAACGAATCCCCGAAAATGATTAAATATAAAATCATAACGGAATTTGAAACAAGGCTTATAAGAGATGGAATATTAAATTCCCCGTAGGATTGGAGCAGACCTACTGCAATATAGGCAACTGCCGTAAAAACAATTGACGGGAACAAAACCTTTAAAAGTCTTGCCGTTTCCGTGATTTTTGCTTCGTCATAGCCATTTGCAATAAATCCCACAATCTCCTTTGAGAAGATTATACCCAAAACCGACACAACTACTGACGCAAAAGTTATAAAGCTTATAAAATTGCAGGCAAACTTTTCCGCCCTTTCCCGTCCGTCCTTTAAGAGAAAGTTATTGAAAACGGGCACAAAGGTAGATAGTATCGCCACCCCTAATGTCATATCGAAAAACAAAAGAGGAATTGAAGATGCCGTATTTATAATGTCCGAAGAGTACCCCTGGCCGTAAACCGAGCCGATTAAGGTTTCACGAAACAGTCCTAAAAACTTTGCACAGAAAATTATAAAGGACATAAAACTCATAGTGCGGATAGCTTTTGAAGATTTTTCTTCCATATATATCACTTCTTTTTTGTCATTTTAAACCAA
>JAZROF010000055.1:0-36627 GCA_045648565.1 Clostridia bacterium
GTTTAAAACTTCGATAGCCTCATTTGCTTTTTCGAGGTTTTCCTTATCGGAAAGCTTTGTGTCGTGGCCAACCTCAATATCAATGTCATTCCCTGTTATACGAACCATAGATGCATCTTTGCCGAAAGCTTCTTTAACAAGTTCCCTAACTTCTTTTTCTGTAACCTTTTCTGAAATTGTGTATGTTATGGCTGTTCCGCCTGCAAAGTCAGTATCAAGTGCAAAGCCTTGAATCAAAAGAGAAACAATACTTGCAATGACCAACGCCAAAGCAATCCCAACATATATCTTCTTATATTGAACTATTTTAAGCATTAGCCTGTCCCTCCTCTTTTGCGATTTTTTTCTTGTTTACGCCATAGAGCCAGATGTTTGAAACACCAAGTTCAAGTGTGCGGCGGAGTAGGAATCTTGTAACGAATATTGCAGAGAGCATTGATATAACAACGCCGATTAAAAGTGTTGTTCCAAAGCCCTTGATTGTGCCCGTTCCAAGAACCATAAGAATAACTGCTGCAATAATTGTTGTTATATTTGAGTCAATAACAGCACTTAAAGCGTTCTTAAAGCCTGCCTCAACAGATGTTCTTATTCCCTTGCCGTTAACAAGCTCTTCTTTAATTCTCTCGAATATGATAACATTAGCATCAACCGCCATACCTATCGCAAGAATTATACCTGCAATACCGGGAAGGGTTAAGTTAACGTGAAGGTTTGCACAAATCAAAAGAACAACATCAATATATAATACTAAAGCAATTGATGCCATAAATCCGGGTAGTCTGTAGAATAAAATCATAAAGAGCATAACCAGGATAAGACCGATGATACCCGCTGTAACTGCCTTATTTAAAGCATCTGCACCAAGTGTTGGGTTAACAGCTCTCATTTCCGTAACGCTTAAGCTAAACGGAAGCTGACCTGACTTAATGTTTGCCGCAAGGTTTTTAGCTTCTTCCTGAGTAAACTCACCTGTAATCACGCAAGTTGTGTCGTTAATTGCAGTCTGAACTACCGGAGCGGAAATGATCGCATTATCCATCATAATATAGATAGGCTGTCCAACATTTTTGCTTGTTGCATCATAGAAGGCTTTTCTGCCGTCCTCTGTAAGTTCGAGCTGAACATAGTAACTTGCACTTCCAAGGTCACTTGTAGCACCATACTGAGAAGATGCATCTTTAATATGCTCGCCATTTAAGACCTCTGTTGCTGTTGGCAAAAGCTGCCCTGTTGCCTGGTCAAATGCACTGTTATCATAGAACTTAAGCTGTGCTGTTGCACCAAGACTTGCCGCCGCTTCTTCAGGATTTGAGAAAGATGGAATTTCAACCCGGACAGAATCTGTTCCCTGAACAGATACCTCTGCCTCTGTATAACCCATACTATCAAGACGGGTTCTTAAAAGAGCTACAACTGTATCCATTTCTTCTGCTGATGGATTTTCCTTTTCAGCCTTAAAAACGATAATACTACCACCGTTTAAATCAAGACCCTGAGTTATACCACCCTTTGATGTGATACCATAAATTTGTGCTTTGTCGGTAAAAGATAGACCGCAAATTGCAAGATAAGTAAGCAATGCGATAACTATAACAATCGCCGAAAGTTTAATAATACTTTTCGTCACTTTATTTCCTCCTTTGTCGTTTCGCTTATATTATTAAAGTTTAATTATTTACACTTTGGCACTATTTTATATTATATAATTTTCTATCCTTTAAGTCAAGACTTTTCACTAAAATTATACAATAAAAAATCCGCCTTTATGGCGGATTATATTATAAATTTATCTTCTGCGTCTTTTTGTATTGACTGCAAAAACTCCCCCTAAACCTCCGCACACAACTCCCATAATAATTGCAATTATTGTTGCAAGGTTAAAGCTGAATTGATTTATAACAAGGCAACCGATAAGATATAAAAAAGCAGTATATAAAACGCCTGCAAGAACCCCGTTTATAAGTCCACTACGCCCCACTCCTCTTGCAGTCATATATCCGCAAGTCAGAGTGCTCAGACAGGTTATCAGGGTTATTCCGATATTTACAGCTCGGCTTTCCATTGTAAAAATTGTGGCAATAATTGAAAGCACAAACAGCAATACAATTGATAAAATATAGGAAATCCCAAGACTTTTTACAGTATGAATAATATCAAATCGCTTATCCTCTGTTTCTTTTATGTACCCGACTCTCGACATAAAAAAACCTCCAAATCATATCTTAGTTAAATATATGATTTGGAGACTTTACTTATTACTCTTCTGTTTTTTCAGGAGCATCAATAACTTCTGCTTCCTTGTTTTCAGGAGCCTGCTTCAAAAATCTTGAAACTGCACCACGGTCAACAGTAATTGTTGATTTATTTGTGCCAACACCTGATTCAATGATAAATAAATCGTCTTTAATTCTAACGATTTTACCGTGAATACCGCCGATTGTTGCAACCTCATCACCAATTTTAAGTGCCGCAAGCATATTCTTAAGCTCTTTCTCTTTCTTTTTCTGCGGTCTGATTAAAATAAACCAGAAAATAGCAACCATCAAAATTAAATATCCAATAGTTATTAATGAACTATTTGCACCCATATTTTCACCTCCAAAAAGTCGTTTCTATAATTATACCCCAATTATTTCTAATTTGCAACACTTATTTTAAATTCTTTTTCCAAGTATTTCTATTTTTTCTTTGCGGTAGTTTTCAAATCTTCCTTCATCTAAAGCATCTCTGATTTCCTGCATAAGATTGTTATAAAAATAAAGGTTGTGCATAACCGCAAGTCTCATTCCAAGCATTTCCCCTGCTTTAAAAAGGTGCCTGATATAGCTTCTTGAAAAGTTTTTGCAGGTCGGGCAATTACAGTTCGGGTCGATTGGACTTTCATCTGTTTCATACTTAACATTCATAATGTTTCGTATTCCCTCTGAGGTAAACAAATGCCCGTGTCTTGCGTTTCGACTTGGCATTACGCAATCAAAAAAGTCAACTCCACGATAAACTGCCTCAATAATATTAACAGGAGTTCCAACGCCCATTAAATACCTCGGCTTGTCGCTTGGAGCAAAAGGCTCAACCGCCTCTATTATATCATACATAACCTCAGCAGGCTCACCCACCGCAAGTCCGCCTATTGCAAAACCGTCAAGGGGGAGCTGGGCAATTTCTTTCATATTTTCAATTCTTAAATCCCTGAAAGTGCAGCCCTGATTGATGCCGAAAAGCATCTGATGTGGGTTTACAGTTCCTTCAAGAGAGTTAAGACGGTTCATTTCAGCGATACATCTTTTAAGCCATCGAACTGTCCTCTCGGAAGCCTCTTTTGCGTATCCTTTTTCGCAAGGATTTTCAACACATTCGTCAAAAGCCATAGCAATTGTTGAGCCTAAATTTGACTGAATCTGCATACTCTCCTCAGGCCCCATAAAAATCTTTTTGCCGTCTATATGAGAGGAAAAATATACTCCCTCCTCCTGAATTTTCCTGAGCTTTGAAAGAGAAAAGACCTGAAAACCGCCGCTGTCTGTTAAAATTGGTCTGTCCCAGTTCATAAACTTATGGAGGCCACCCATTTTTTTAACAACCTCATCCCCAGGGCGAAGATGAAGATGATAGGTATTTGAAAGCTCAACCTGACACCCTAAATCCTTTAAATCAAATGCCGAAACGGCACCCTTAATAGCCGCCGCAGTTCCAACATTCATAAAGACAGGGGTTTGGATTGTGCCGTGGACGGTTTTAAATTCGCCCCGTCTTGCCCTTCCCTCTTTTTTCTTTATTGTAAACATTTTTTGTCCTCGCTTTATAATAAACTACTGAATAAACATAGCATCACCGAAGCTGAAAAATCTGTATTTTTCTTTTATGGCTTCTTTATATGCTTTAAAAATCTTCTCTTTATCCGAAAATGCGGAAATAAGCATTAAAAGTGTTGATTCGGGAAGATGGAAATTGGTTATAAGTGCGTCAACAATTTTGAATTTATAACCCGGATAAATGAAAATCTCCGTATTGCCTGACGCTTTTCGTAAATTTCCATTTTCATCTGCAACACTTTCCATTGTCCTAACTGATGTTGTTCCAACTGCAATAATTCTTCCGCCGTTTTTCCGCGTTTCATTGACAATTTTCGCCGTTTCTTCACTTATTTCAAAGTATTCCGAGTGCATTTTATGTTCCTCAACATTATCAACCGAAACAGGGCGGAATGTTCCAAGCCCTACGTGAAGAGTAACGAATGCAATTTTAACGCCTTTTGCCTTGATTTTTTCCATCAATTCTTCGGTAAAATGAAGTCCTGCCGTTGGTGCGGCGGCACTGCCCTCGATTTTTGAATAAACTGTCTGGTATCTTTCTCTATCCTCTAATTTCTCGTGAATATATGGAGGCAGGGGCATTTCCCCCAGCTTATCAAGCAGCTCTTCCCAGACTCCCTCGTATTCAAAACGGACAATTCGGTTACCGTCCTCAATTACCTCTAAAACTTCAGCTTTTAAAAGTCCTCCGCCAAACTCAAAACGGCTTCCCACTTTGGCTTTTCTGCCGGGCTTTAAGATAACTTCCCAGGTATTTATGTCTATTCTTTTAAGGAGCAGAAATTCAATTTTTCCGCCTGTTCCCTCTTTAGTTCCGTAAAGTCTTGCAGGGATAACCCTTGTGTTATTCATCACAAGGCAGTCACCCTCTTTAAGATAGTCGATTATATCATAAAAATGCTTATGAGTGATTTCGCCTGTTTCTTTTCCCAAAACCAACAGTTTTGAAGCAGTTCTGTCTTCAAGTGGCTTTTGGGCAATAAGCTCCTGAGGTAAATCATAATAAAAATCTTTTGTGTTCATTTTTCTATTCGTCTCCCAATCCGTCTGTCAGTTCTTCAGCGAAACTCTCTAAATGGGTATCGGTGTAGTAATGTGTAAGGATTTCATCGTAAGTAAATCCCGCTTCAGCCATTCCTTTTGCCCCATATTGGCTCATTCCAACGCCGTGGCCCCAGCCCTTACCTGAAAAGATAAAATCGTCTCCCGCAGTCTTTCCCTCAAGCTTACTTGTTCCACCACTGCCGATTGCATAAAACGAGGCTATACCCTCTGCCCCTAAAACGGAAACTTTGTCAAGAGCAACGCTTTTCTTGCCATTTTCACCCAATGTATACACAACGGGATATGTAGTTTTTCCTCCCCCTGAAATTGTATACATTTGGCTTAAGGTTACCTCTGAAAAAATCGTTCGGCATCTTTCCTTTGTAAAGATTTCGCTCCCCTTTGTTCCTTTAACCTCAAGACGTATAACACGCCCTGCATCCGAGTATTCAAGGGCAGTTATATCCGTAACTGTGCCGATATTATAGCCTTTGCTCTCCATTATCTCTGTTGCACGAGCCTTTGTCAAGGTTTTTGTCCAAACTCCGTTGTTTACATTTTCAGTATCTTCATATTCATTGCTTACACTTACAAGATATGGTAATTTACTTCCCCACACATTCTTAACATCTTCTGTGCAATCGCCCATAGATGAAGAATACACTGCCTCTACAAGTTCATCCTCATATAAAAGCACCTCTTTTGAGGTTTCATCAACAGGAGCATATGAACCATCAGCCTCATAATCAACTCCTGAATATGCCTGACAGCAAACAGTATTGCATAAATCAAAGCCATATTCTTTATGACGGGAAAGCTTTCTTAAAGCGAAATTTCTTGCACAGACCGCCTGTGCCTTAAGAGCTTCCTTTGGCCAACTTGGCGACATTTCCCTGGAAATTACACCATATAAATATTCATCAAGAGGAACGACATTAACAGCAGTTATATTCCCTGCCGACGCCTTAAAATCAAAACCGCCTCTGTATGTGCCTGATGCCACCGCCGTTATTTTCATTATCTTTTCATCATTCTCGTTTAATTTAGGCTCAATGCCAATTCCATAAGCAGTTGTGTCAAAGGAAAATACAATTTCACCCGTTTGAGAGTTTACCACATCAAGAAAATTTCCGCCACTACTGCCTTTTACAACTTTAATTTGAGGGGAAAGACACTCTCCTTGCCAAATAAAATTCCTGTTATCATAGTAACCAATATCAAAGCCATTATTATTTGTCAGGGTATACTCAAATCTTGCATTTGCACCGTAGTATATTCCAATACGCATAAAATCAACCATTTCCCAGGCAGAAACAGTTATCCCTTGCATAACAATAATCAATATAAAAATAAGAAAAATACAAAGCCTTTTTTTCATATTCTCCTCCCGAATTTTTCGCATATACTTTCGTTTTCGACAAAATATGCTCAAATTCCTTTATATAAAATATTAAATTTCTGTTACAAATATTCAAAACCCTTTTAAAACTCAAAAAAGTGTTTGACATTTCTTTTGTATTAACATATAATAATATTGATAAATTTTTGCAATTTTTAAGGTGTTAAAAACTTAAGGAGGACTTTTAAGTTATGAAAAAATATAATGTAGGTATTATTGGCGCAACCGGTATGGTTGGTCAGAGATTTATCACTCTTATGGATAAGCACCCTTGGTTTAATCTGACTACTTTGGCAGCATCTCCAAGAAGTGCAGGAAAAACTTATGAAGAGGCTCTTGGGGGAAGATGGTCAATGGCGACTCCAATTCCTGAATTTGTTAAAAATATGGTTGTTTTAAACGCAACTGAAGATATTGAAAAAATCGCAGCTGAGGTTGACTTTGTTTTCTGTGCTGTTGATATGAAAAAAGACGAGATAAGAGCACTTGAAGAAGCATACGCTAAAGCTGAATGCCCTGTTATCTCAAATAACTCGGCCCACAGACACACACTCGACGTTCCTATGATTGTTCCTGAAATCAATCCTGAGCACGCTGAAATTATTGAGGCTCAAAAGAAGCGTCTCGGAACTAAACGCGGATTTGTTGCAGTTAAGTCAAACTGCTCACTCCAGAGCTATGTTCCTGCTCTTCATCCTCTTATGAAGTATGGAATTAAAAACGTTCTCGCTTGTACATATCAAGCAATCTCAGGGGCAGGCAAAACCTTTGAAACTTGGCCGGAAATGGTTGATAACCTTATCCCATTCATCGGCGGTGAAGAAGAAAAAAGTGAGGTTGAACCTCTTAAAATTTGGGGTAAGATTGACGGCGACAAGATTGTTGACGCAACCTCTCCTTCCATTACAACACAGTGCCTTCGTGTTCCTGTTTCCGATGGTCACACCGCGGCAGTTTTCGTAAGCTTTGACAAAAAGCCTTCAATTGACGAAATCAAAGAGGCTTGGGCTTCTTTCTCAGGTGTTCCTCAGGAGCTTGATTTACCGTCTGCTCCAAAGCAGTTCTTACACTATTTTGAGGAGGATAACCGTCCTCAGGCAAAGCTTGACAGAAATCTTGAAAACGGTATGGCAGTTTCCATTGGAAGACTCAGAGAAGATAAACAATTTGATTATAAATTTGTTTGTCTTTCACATAATACCTTAAGAGGTGCGGCAGGCGGTGCTGTTTTAATGGCAGAGCTTCTTGCGGCAAAAGGATATCTTGACTAATATTTAATTTTATCCCGTCTGCGGATATTGTTATTTATAAATTGCAGACAGAAAGGTATGGATGATTTATGAAGAAGCCACTTTTTACCGGCTCAGCAGTTGCTCTTATAACTCCTTTTAACGAAAGCGGAGTTGACTACAAAAAATTTGAAGAACTTATTGAATTCCATATCGCAAACAAAACTGACGCTTTGGTTGTTTGTGCAACTACAGGTGAATCATCAACTATGTCAGACGAAGAGCATAAGGAAGCACTAAAATTCGCAGTTGATATAGCCAAAGACAGAATAGTTTTAATTGCAGGCACAGGAAGCAACGACACAAACTATGCAATCTCCCTTTCTTCCTACGCAGAATCAGTTGGGTATGACGGACTTTTACTTGTTACACCTTACTATAACAAGGCTACTCAAAAGGGACTTTATCTCCACTTTAAAGCAATCGCTGACAGTGTTAATATTCCGATTATTTTGTACAATATCCCTGGCAGAACAGGCTGCGCAATTTCACTTGACACATTTAAGAAGCTAGATAAAATCCCGCACATCATCGGTGTTAAGGAAGCGACAGGCGACCTTGCTTTTGCAGGGCAGATTGCTGCAAATACCGACCTTGTTTTATACTCAGGAAATGATGATGTTATTCTTCCTATGATGTCAATCGGCGGTCAGGGTGTTATCTCTGTTATCGCTAACATTCTTCCAAAGGAAACTCACGATGTTTGCGTTAAATTCTTAGAGGGCGACACAAAGGGTGCTAAAGAGGAATATCTTAAGATGCTTAATTTAGTTCAGGCTCTTTTCATTGAGGTTAACCCAATCCCTGTTAAGACCGCTATGAACATTTTAGGGTTTAATGTGGGCGAGTGCCGTATGCCTCTTTGCTCTATGGAAGAGAAAAACATCGAAACATTAAAGCAAGTTATGAAGGACTACGGTTTAAAATTCTAAGTTAGGAGTTTAAAACTTATGACAAAGATTTTACTTTGCGGTGCAAACGGCAAAATGGGTCAGGCTGTGACAAGAGTTGCAGAGCAAAACGAAAATGCAGAAATTGTTGCAGGATATGATGTTTTGGACACTTCATCAAAAGATTTTCCCGTTTATGATGATTTATCCAAGGTTACTGAAAAGATTGATGTTATCATTGATTTTTCTCATCCGTCTTTAACTGACAGCATTTTGGATTTTGCCAAAATGAACAATATTCCGGCTGTAATTTGCACAACGGGGCTTTCTGCCGACCAACTTTCAAGAATTGAATATGAATCAAAATATATTCCTATCTTCTTCTCTGCCAATATGTCCTTAGGGGTTAATCTCCTTATGGACCTTGTTACAAAAGCGGCAAAGGTTTTAGAGGATAATTTTGATATAGAAATTATTGAAAAGCATCACAATCAAAAGCTTGATGCTCCAAGCGGGACCGCTCTTGCAATCGCGGATACAATTTCCGATGCAATTTCTTACGCTCCTGAATATACCTATGACAGACACAGTGTCCGAAAAAAGCGTGATAAAAGAGAAATCGGTATACACGCTGTCCGCGGAGGAACAATCGTTGGGGAGCATAGCGTTATATTTGCAGGAAATGATGAGGTTATCGAAATTAAACACAGTGCTACCTCTAAAGAAGTTTTTGCAGTCGGTGCTGTTTCAGCAGCGGAATTTTTAAAGGATAAGCCTGCGGGATTTTACAATATGAAAAATCTTATTAAATAAATCCTATTATAAGGTGGTTTTCTTATGGACATCACTATTTCAAATGATGTTGCTATGGTTACTATTTACAGTATCTTAAATACCAGTGAAAACCTTGTTGCTATTTTAAATGAAATTGCTAAACTTGATATCAATATTGATATGATAAGCAAATCAGCACCAATTAAAGATAAGTTTAACCTTTCTTTCAGTCTCGCTCAACGTGATTTAGACAAAATAATTACAGCAATTAAAAGCTTGAAAAATATTTTACCATTTATTTCAACCGAAATAAATGGCTATAATTCAAAAATTACGTTTAAAAGTGATAAAATGAAAAACGAAAGCGGAGTTGCTGCAAGTATTTTCTCTTTGCTTTTAAGACAAGGCATTGAAGTCAAAATGATTACAACTGCCGAAACTGAAATTTCTTGCTTGGTTGACGAAAAAGACATTCATAAATTTAAGATATAAAAAACGGCAAGGATTTTTCCTTGCCGTTTTTTTCGAGGTGGATTATGAAACTAATTAAAATTTTTGCAAAATACTATAAACCCTACATTGCAATTGTTATTGCAGATTTGTTTTGTGCATCTTTAACTACGGTTTGTGAGCTTGTTTTTCCAAAGCTTGTGAGCTTTATTACAGATACGGCTATAAACACCCCTCATCTTCTCTTGGCGTCCACCATATTTAAGATTGGCGGTCTGTATTTATTCTTACGCATAGTTGACACTTTAGCAAATTATTACATGGCAAACCGTGGACATATTATGGGGGCAATGCTTGAAAGAGATATGAGGCGTGACCTTTTTAATCATCTGCAAAAGCTTCCCTTTTCTTATTACGATAACACAAAGGTCGGGCAAATTATGTCCCGCTTAACCCACGATTTATTTGATATTACAGAGTTTTCCCACCATTGTCCTGAAGAGCTTTTCATATCGGGAATTAAGATTATCGGCTCTTTTATAATTCTTGTAAATGTTAATATTCCTCTGACTCTTATAATTTTTGCACTTCTTCCCATTATGCTTATTTCATCAATTGTTTTCCGCAGAAAAATGAAGCGTGCATTTAAGAAACAGCGTGAACAAATCGGCGAACTTAATGCCGAAATTGAGGACAATCTTCTTGGAATACGAGTTGTTAAAAGCTTTGCCAACGAAGACATTGAAAAGGAAAAATTCGAAAAGGGCAACGATAAGTTTTTATCCTGCAAAAAGATTTCATATAAGTATATGGCACTATTTCAATCGGGAACAAGATTTTCTGACGGAGTTTTATATATCGGCGTAATTGTTATCGGCTCTCTGTTTTTAAAGGCAGGGCATATATCCCCAGGAGATTTAGTTGCGTATCTTCTTTATATTCAAACGCTCATCACCTCTATTCGTAGAATTGTGGAGTTTACAGAGCAGTTCCAACGAGGAATCACGGGAATTGAACGCTTTAGTGAAATTATGGATGAGCCTGTTAAAATTGAGGACTCCGCAGATGCAATAAGCGTTGAAAAACTAAAAGGTCATATTTCTTTTAACAATATAAACTTTTCATATTCAGAGGGCAGTGAAGATGTTTTAACCAGATTATCCTTTGAGATAAATGTGGGTGAAAATGTTGCAATTGTTGGTCCTTCAGGTGGCGGGAAAACCACGCTTTGTAACCTGATCCCCCGCTTTTATGAGCTTGACTCAGGCGAGATTTTAATTGACGGCAAAAATATTAAAGATTTAACCCTAAAATCACTTAGGCAAAATATCGGTATGGTTCAACAGGATGTATATTTATTCAGCGGCAGTGTTCGGGAAAATATAGCCTACGGCAAAATTGATGCAAGTGATGAGGAAATAATAAATGCTGCAAAACTTGCGGGTGCTCACGAATTTATCCTTTCTCTTCCAGACGGTTATGACACCTATGTGGGTGAGCGTGGTGTTAAGCTTTCAGGTGGACAAAAGCAACGAATTTCAATTGCCCGTCTGTTTCTTAAAAACTCGCCGATTTTAATACTTGATGAAGCTACTTCATCCCTTGATAACGAGAGTGAGCATATTGTTCAAAAATCCTTGGAAACTCTGTCAGCGGGCAAAACAACGCTGACTATAGCCCATCGCCTCACTACAATTAAAAACGCTGACAGAATAATAGTTTTAGGAAAAGACGGAATTTTAGAAGAGGGGACTCACGACGATTTAATTGCCAAAAATGGCGAATACGCAAAACTTTATAAGCTATACACATAAAAGTAGAATATATATTTAAAGATAAAAAGGCTTATACGGTAGTTTTCTTAATTCTACCATATAAGCCTATTTATTATCTTTAAAACGCATCTATTTTGTTTTTGCACAAATCTTTAATTTATTTACAGTTTCTTCATTTGGTGTTACATAAACTGTGTTGTAATTATCGTAAATCACAAGCCCTGGCTTTGCCCCTGATGGCTTTTTAACATTCTTAACTACTGTATAGTCAACAGGGACCTGAGTAGAATTTTTCGCCTTACTAAAATATGCCGCAATAGTTGCCGCCTCTAAAATTGTTTTCTCCGGAATTTCCTTATTCCCCTCTGCTCGAATTATTGTGTGAGAGCCTGGGATAATTTTCGTATGAAGCCAAATATCCGTTGAAAACGCCATCTTTATTGTGAGCATATCATTTTGATGATTGTTTCTTCCCACCAGAATTTTATAGCCGTCACTTGATAAAAATTCCATAGGAGCAGTTTTTTTATTAAACTTGCTCTTTTTGTTTTTTACACTTGGAATATACCCCTCTTGTGAAAGCTCATCTTTAATTTCTGCAATATCCGAGGCACTTTCCGCCTTTGAAACAGACTCTAAAACAGTTTCAAGATAATATTGCTCCTCCTGTGCCTCTTTTATTTGCTCCTTTGAATACATTTCAGTGGTTTTTGCCTTGGTGTAAAGCTTATAATATCTTTGGGCATTTTGTGACGGAGAAAGGTCAGCTTTGAGCGGAATTTCCACAACCGATGGCGGTGCTTCATAGAAATTCTCAACCTCTACCTTAGTTGCCCCGCTTATCATTTTATACATATTTGCCGTGAGCAAATCCCCGTATATCTTATATTTGTCACGGTTTTGAGCTTTTTTCAGGTTTTCCTTATGAATTAAAACTTTCTTTCTGCAACGCTCAATATTATTATTTATTATTTTAACAATATGGGCACTTCTTTGAGTTAAATGCTCCCGTTCTCCTCTTGACATATAAAAGCCGTCTACTGCCTCACTTATGCTGTTATAAAAAGAGAGCTTTCCTCCCTCATATTGGGTAAGCTTAACGCAGGAAAATGCAACAGGCTTTTTGTCGGGCATATCAAGAGCAACAGTTGGCGAAAATTCACCGTTTTTTATCCCCTCAAAAAATCTGAAAATCTCCTCTGTGTACGCCGAAATATCGATTTGAGAGAGCATAACCCTGCTGTTTTTATAAAATCTGTATAAAATTTCTCTTGAAATAAGGGGGCTTAGTCCAAAGAAAATCTCAACCAAGGCTTTATCTGCTGAAAAATCCTGCGGAAGTTGAGAAAGCGACTTAAAAATTTCTTCCTTTGTTGCAAGAATCGGATTTATTTTATCTTGCGTCGGGGGAGGAGAATAGAAAAATCCCGGAAGCACCTGGCGGACTTTTGAAACTGTTAAATCAATATGCTTGATGCTGTCAATGATTTTCCCGTCATTTCCCACTAAGATTATGTTGCTGTGTCTGCTCATAATTTCGATTATTAGAGTTTTAACAGTTAAATCTCCAAGCTCTGTGTAGCTTTCTACCCCTATTTTTATAACTCTGTCAAAGCCCTCTTGCTCTACAGAAACAATTTTTCCGCCAACTAAATGCTTTCTCATTATCATGCAAAAAAGCGGGGCAGTTATGGGGTTTTCCTTTTTACCTTCCGTAAAATGCACCCTTGAATTTGATGCACTTGCAGAAAGAAGAACTTTGAAATTTCCCTCAAAGGTCCTGACTGTCATAATTATCTCATCACGCTCAGGCTGATAAATCTGGTTGATTTTCCCGCCAACTATTTTATTTTTAAATTCGGTAACGATACCATAGGTTACAAGTCCGTCAAATGACATATTTTTATCTCCAAAACCAATAATTTTTTAGCCATAAAGTAAGTATACAATATTTTTAGAAAAATTTCAAATATTATTTGCAATTTTTGAAAAATCGTGGTATAATTAAGTTAATTAACTACGAGGTTTAAAAGCCGTTTCGTAGGCAGAAAGGTTTTGAGTTACAAATGCTTAAAAGTATGACAGGCTTTGGCAGAGCGGAAATGATTATTGAGGGCTTTACTGTAAATGCTCAAATTCGCTCCGTCAACCACAGATATATGGATATTGCTTTAAGAATTCCAAGAGTTTATAACTTCTTGGAGGATAAAATCCGTAAAATTACCGCTGAGTATATTTCCCGCGGGAAAATCGAGATTGCAATTTCAATTAAAGAGCAAGAGGGCGACGATAGGGTTATAACTTTAAATCACGCACTTGCCGAAAACTATATAAACGTTTTAAAGGAGCTTACTTCCTTTGGAATTGAAGATGATATTAAGGTTTCAACTGTTGCAAGATATAATGACATTTTCAGTGTTGAATACAAAGAAACTGATGAGGACAAGATGTTTGAAATCATTAATACTGCTTTATCCTCCGCTTTTTCTGAGTTTAACAAAATGCGCTCCGATGAGGGTGAAAGGCTTGAAAAAGATATTCTTTCCCACCTTGAAAACATTTTAAGCGAGCTTGAAAAGATTGAGGCAAGGTCACCTGAAACTGTTAAGTGCTACCGTGAAAATCTTGAAGCGAAAATGAGAGAGCTTTTGGAAAACGCTTCAATTGATGAAAGCCGTTTAATTACTGAAACTGCCATCTTTGCAGACAAAGTTGCAATTGATGAGGAAACCGTTCGTTTAAGAAGTCACATTAAGGCGTTTAAAAACGCTATTAAAACGGACAAGCCGATTGGCAAAAAGCTTGACTTTATCATTCAGGAAATGAACAGAGAAACGAATACAATCGGCTCTAAAGCAAACGATATTGAAATAGCTTCAACGGTTGTTGAAATCAAGTCAGAAATTGAAAAAATAAGAGAGCAAATTCAAAATATCGAATAACTTCTATAAAAGGATGGTTGGCTTATGAATTTAATAAATATCGGATTTGGAAATATTGTTTCAGGAAGCAGGGTTGTTGCAATTGTCAGCCCTGAATCCGCCCCCATTAAGCGTATCGTTCAAGAGGCAAGGGATAAAGGTCTTTTAATCGACGCAAGTTGCGGAAGGCGTACCCGTGCAGTTATAATCACTGACAGTGACCACGTTATTTTATCTGCTATTCAGACAGAAACAATCGCAGGAAGGGCCCAGACACGGGATGAGGATGTTATTATAAGCACAGAAGAAAACGATACAAATGAAAAGGACGAGGATTATGACGACAAATAAGAAAGGTTTTCTTTATGTCATTTCCGGTCCATCTGGAGTTGGCAAGGGGACCATTTGCAAAGAACTTATTAAAAGAATTCCGGATTTATCCGTTTCTGTTTCAGCAACAACACGGAAAATGCGTAAGGAAGATATTGAAGGGGTTACATACTTTTTTAAGTCTGAAGCCGAATTTAAGGAAATGATTGAAAATAATTCCTTACTTGAGTGGACAAACTATAACGGAAACTTCTATGGAACTCCCATATCTCCCGTTAAAGAGGCGCTTGATTGCGGAAAGGACTTCATTTTGGAAATAGAAGTTGAAGGTGCGCTTAATGTTAAAAAAATTTTCCCTGACGCAGTTTTGATTTTTATTGATACCCCATCTTTTGCCGAACTTGAAAAAAGGTTAATCGGCAGGGGCAGCGAAACAGATGAAAGCATAAATGCCCGTATAAGCCGTGCTAAAGAGGAGCTTTTGCTCAAAGATAAATATGACTATGTTATTACAAACAACAATCTTGAAACTGCGGTTTTGGAGATTGAAAATATTATTGTTAAAGGAGAATAAATACTATGATGATTTACCCGCCAATTACAGAGCTTGTTAAAAAGACAGGAAGCAGATACACTCTTGTTATTGAAACCGCCAAAAGAGCAAGGCAGCTATCTCAAGGTGCTCTTCCTCTTACCGATGTTAAAAGCACAAAGGATGTTACCGTTGCAGTAAACGAGGTTTACGAGGGCAAAATTGCCTTTGACAAAGGAAACGGTGCCATATAGCCTAAAATCGGACTGCCTCTTTTAAAATTGGGCAGTCCGCTTCGGTTTTTTATAATTTTATTCCCTATCTTTTTAAAGAAAGGATATGATTTTAATGCTTAAAGGCAAAACAGTTTTAATTGGAGTTAGTGGCGGAATTTCAATATATAAAACCCTTGATATTATTTCCGCTTTAAATAAGCTTGGTGCTACGGTTAAGGTTATGATGACAAAGGCAGCAACAAAGTTTGTGTCACCCTTAACCTTTGAGGCTATGTCTAAAAACCCTGTTTATACCTCACTGTTTGATGATAAACACGGATGGGAAATTCCACATATTTCTTTATCTAAAGAGGCGGATTTAATTGCAATAATCCCCGCAACTGCAAATATTATCGGGAAAATTGCAAACGGAATTGCAGACGATATGGTTACATCAACCGTTATCGCTCACACAAGCCCCGTTATGATTGCACCTGCTATGAATACAAATATGTATAATAATCCTATAACTCAAAAAAATATAGAAGCCCTTAAAGAGCTTGGCTATCTTTTTATAACTCCGCAAAATGGCGTTTTAGCTTGTGGGGACACGGGAGATGGCAAACTTGCACCTGTTGAAATAATTGTTGAGGCAATTAAGAATCAGCTTTTATACCCCGATAAAGACCTGTGCGGTAAGAAAATTTTAATTACGGCAGGTCCAACCCAGGAGGCAATTGACCCTGTCCGTTATATAACAAATCATTCAAGCGGAAAAATGGGCTATGCACTGGCTAAAATGGCACTATTGCGTGGGGCAGAGGTTACCCTTATCTCAGGGCCGACTAATCTTACTCCGCCAAATGGAGCGAAAGTAATAAATATAAAATCCGCTATGGATATGTATGATGCAGTTATGGAGAATGCAAATAATGCCGATATTATAATTAAGGCAGCTGCAGTTGCGGACTATCGAAGCGAAACAATAGCCGAAAATAAAATCAAAAAGGGCGGCGGCTTAAACATAAATCTCACTCAGAATCCTGATATTTTAAAGAGCCTTGGGGAAAAATTCGGCAAGGAGAAAACCCTTATTGGCTTTTGTATGGAAACTCAGGATTTACTCGAAAATGCAACCAAAAAATTAAAGTCTAAAAACCTTGATTTTATTGTTGCAAACAGCCTTACTCAAGAGGGGGCAGGTTTTAAATCGGACACAAATATTGTTACAATTATAGATAAAGCAGGGAATAAAACAGAAATTCCGCTTTCATCAAAAGAGGAAATCGCAAATAAAATTTTAGATAGGATTTTAAAATAGAATGATTGCTAAGGTTATTTTAAACAACCGCGAACATAATATTGACAAGTGCTTTGACTACGAAATTCCTTTCGGTATGGAAGTTTTCGTCGGCTCAAGGGTTACTGTTCCCTTTGGGAGAGGGAATTTCTTCGCCCAGGGTATTGTTGTGGAAATAACCGAAAACAGTCAGTTTGAAAATCTTAAACAGATTAAAAGAAATCTTGATTCTGCCCCTTTTGTTTCGGAGGAAATTTTAAAGCTTTGTCTGTGGATAAAGGAAAAATATTTTTGCTCCTTTTACCAGGCACTTCGTCTTTTTCTTCCACCGGGGCTTGAGAGCGGAGTTAAGGAGAAAAACGCCCGATATGTCCGCCTTTTAATTGATAAGGAAGTGGCACTTGATAAAGCAAACGAAATGCTTTTAGGAAGAGCCAAGGTGCAAGGTCGAATGCTTAAAGCACTACGTAAGAGTGCTCCAATTAAGGCAACGGAGTTATATTCTCTATCGGGTGGAAGCTCTGCTACACTTAGTGCTCTTTTCAAAAAAGGCTACATAGAAATTTTTGATGAGCGGGTTTATCGTGAGGCATACAATAAAAGCAGCTATAAGCCGACAAAAAATTATATCCCGACCCCTGAGCAAAAAGTGGTTATTGACCATTTAAATGAAAATATTTCTTCATCAAAAAATGAAACAATTCTTCTTCACGGAGTTACGGGAAGCGGAAAAACAGAGGTTTTTCTTCAGGCGATTGACCACTGCATAGAATTAGGTAAAACTGCAATTATGCTTGTCCCGGAAATTTCACTGACTCCCCAAACGGTTAACCGCTTCGTCAGCCGTTTTGGTCAGTCGGTTGCAGTTATTCACTCCCGCCTTTCCCAAGGGGAGCGGTTTGACGAGTGGAATAAAATCAAAAACGGCGAGGTTAGTGTTGTTGTTGGGGCAAGGTCGGCAATTTTTGCTCCTCTTGAAAATATAGGTATAATTATTTTAGATGAGGAGCACGAAACCAGCTATAAATCCGATACAACTCCAAAATATCACGCAAAGGATATTGCAATAAAGAGAGCAAATTTAAGCGGTGCAACAGTTCTTCTTGCCTCTGCTACTCCATCGCTTTTAAGCTTTTACAAGGCTCAAAGCGGGGAATATACCCTCTTTGAAATGAACAAGAGATATAATGAAATGGAGCTTCCCGAAGTTAAAATTGTGGATATGCGAGGAGAGCTTTTTAATCACAAAAACTTCTCCCCTCTCTCTTTGACGCTTCAAAATGAGATTGCAAAAAACCTTGAAAATAAAACGAAGACTATTCTCTTTTTAAACAGGAGAGGCTACTCAACCTTTTCCTCCTGCAGAGAATGTGGGTATGTTTTAGAGTGCACCGATTGCAGCGTTTCAATGACCTATCATAAACACAAAAACAAAATGGTTTGTCATTACTGTGGCAGGGAAAACGAAATTCCCGAAATCTGCCCTGAGTGCGGATCAAAGCACATTAAGTTTTTCGGAACGGGAACTCAAAAAATCGAAGAGGCTCTCCTTGAAAAATTCCCAGGTGCAAAAGTTCTTCGTATGGATACAGATACAACATCCCATAAAGGCGGACACGAGGAAATCCTCTCTGCCTTTGGAAGAGGCGAGGCGGACATTTTAATCGGGACTCAGATGGTTACAAAAGGGCTTGATTTCCCCGATGTTACCCTGGTTGGGGTTCTGGCGGCGGATACCTCTCTTTGTATGGACGATTTTCGTGCAAGTGAGAAAAGCTTCTCTCTTCTTACTCAGGTATGCGGAAGGGCAGGACGAGGCGACATTAAAGGCAGGGCGATAATTCAAACCTATCAGCCTCAAAACTCCACTATCGCTTTTGCTAAAAACCACGATTATCTTAGCTTTTATAATTCGGAAATTACCAGTCGAAAACGCCTTAACTACCCGCCTTTTTGCGATATAATATCAATTACTGCAAGTGGGGAGAATGAGGAAATAACAAATGAATTTATAACAAAGCTTAGTCTTGTTGTTAAAGACTATATGAAAAATAATGCTTTTTTAAGCTCTGTTATAGGTCCATCTGCCTCACCGCTTTCTAAAATCAAAAATCAATACAGATTCAGGATGCTTCTTAAAGCCGATGCCGATGCTATTTATCCCCTTTTAAAATCTCTTATTAAGATAGGGGAAAGCTCAAAAAAGGTACTGCTTAGCATCGATATAAATCCAACAAATATGCTGTAAAAGGAGAAAAAAATGGCTATTAGAAATATTGTTAAAGTCGGCGACGATGTGCTTTCTAAAAAGTGCAGAGCAGTTGACGATATAAACGAAAGAATTATAACGCTTCTTGAGGATATGAAAGAGACTCTTATTGCATCAGGCGGAGTTGGTCTTGCCGCTCCTCAGGTTGGTGTTTTAAAGAGAATTGCACTGGTTGATACAGGCGATGAGATTTTAGAACTTATCAATCCCGAAATTATCGAAACTTCAGGGGAGCAAACGGACTTTGAAGGTTGCCTTAGCTATCCCGGAAAATTTGGCGAAGTTACACGCCCAAATGTTGTTACTGTTAAGTTCCAAAGCCGCCTCGGCGAATACAAAACCTATACGGGCAAAGGGCTGACTGCAAGGGCTTTTTGCCACGAGCTTGACCATCTTGACGGGCATATGTTTATGGAAAAGGTTTCCCGCTGGGCAGACGAGGGTGAGCTTGAGCTTGGCTAACCTTTTCTCATTAAAACTACCCCACGCAGAAAGGCGTTGAACTTAAATTATGAAAATTCTTTTTATGGGAACTCCCGATTTTGCAGTTCCATCTCTTGAGGCTTTAATTAAAAATGGTTATGAAATCTGTGGAGCCGTTACTCAACCTGATAAGCCAAAAGGGAGAGGACATCATCTTACTCCTCCACCTGTTAAGGAATGTGCCATAAAGCACAATATTGAG
The DNA here is from genome assembly GCA_045648565.1 of Clostridia bacterium. GTDB lineage: Bacteria > Bacillota > Clostridia > Monoglobales > Monoglobaceae > SIG454. Next base: position 19,689 of record JAZROF010000055.1, read on the forward strand.
GTTTTTCAACCTGAAACACTAAAGGGCGAGGCTTTTTTGGAGGAATTGAAAAATCTTAATCCGGATATAATAATTGTTGTAGCTTATGGAAAAATTTTGCCCAAGTATATTATTGACTACCCGAAATTCGGGTGCATAAATGTTCACGGCTCACTTCTTCCCAAGTACCGTGGGGCTGCCCCAATTCAATGGGCAGTTATAAACGGTGAAGAGGAAACGGGCGTTACTACAATGCAGATGGATGAAGGGCTTGATACAGGAGATATGCTCCTGACTCTTAAAACCAAAATTGGTGAAAATGAAACGGCGGGCGAATTATTTGATCGGCTTTCAGTAATCGGTGCTGACGCTTTAATTTTAACTCTTGATAAAATTAAAGATGGCACGATAAAACGCATCCCACAAAACGACAGTGACTCAAGCTATGCTAAGATGCTTGATAAAAATACAGGGAAAATTGACTGGTCAAAATCCTCACGGGAAATTTTTTCTTTGATAAAAGGGACAAATCCATATCCAATCGCTCATACACTTTATAAGGGAGAGGTTTTAAAAATTTTTGCTGCCTCAATCGGAAGTAAAACCAATAAAAAAGCGGGTGAGATTATCAGTCTTAATAATAAAAAAATTGAAGTTGCCTGTGGAGACGGAGTTTCACTTCTTATATCTGAGGTTCAGCCTTTTGGCAAAAAGCGAATGGACACAGTAAGCTTTTTAAACGGAAATTCAGTTGATATTGGGGAAATATTACTATAAAAGGAGTATATGAAATTATGTTTTACGGAATTGATTATACCTATATTATTTTTGTTCTTCCTGCTTTAATTGTTGCAATGTGGGCAAGTGCAAATGTTAACTCAACCTTTAATAAATATAAGCAAATTGGCAACAAAAGGGGCTACACCGCTCACGATGTTGCAAGAAAAATCCTTGATTTAAACGGGCTATATCACGTTAAAATTGAGAGAGTTCCCGGGCATTTAAGTGACCATTTTGACCCGAGGACGAACATTGTCCGCCTTAGTGACTCCACCTATCAAAGCACCTCCGTTGCTGCCCTTGGGGTTGCGGCACATGAGGTTGGCCATGCAGTTCAACACGCTAAAGCATATTTTCCGATTAAAGTGAGAAATGCCATTGTTCCCGTTGTTCAGATTTCATCTTATGCGGCATTTCCTCTTGCAATTCTTGGTATAATTTTTGCCAATGATGTTATGATTGCTACGGGAATTATTATGTTTACGGCTGTTGTTTTATTCCAGCTTATAACTCTTCCTGTTGAGTTTAACGCAAGTCGCAGGGCGATTAAAACCTTAGAATCACAGCTTATTTTAGATGGCAGTGAACTAACAGGTGCTAAAAAAGTCTTAACTGCGGCGGCACTTACCTATGTGGCATCAGCTGCCGTTGCAATCGGAAACCTTTTAAGACTTTTGGTTTTAGCGGGAGGCAGAAGCAGAGATTAAAATATGAATTCAAGAGAAATTATTCTTAAAGCAATTTATAATATAGAAGGAAATGGTGAATTTTTCAACCTCGCCTTATCTGATGCTTTATCTAAGGCTGACAGCATCGATAAAGGCTTTATAACTGAGGTAATTTACGGGATAGTTAAAAATAAGCTTACCCTTGATTATATTATCGCTCAGTTTTCATCAGTTAAGCTTAAAAAAATGAGCCCTTTCGTGAAAAATCTTTTGAGAATGGGAATTTACCAGATGTATTATATGGATAAAATCCCTCATAGTGCCGCTTGTAATGAAAGCGTTAAACTATCGCAAAAATATGCAAATCGCTCCCGTGGCTTTATAAACGGGGTCCTTAGGAATGTTTCAAGAAACATTGATAACATAGCTTTTCCAAAATCGGAAAATGAGGCAGAGCATTTATCAGTTAAATACTCCTTCCCCCTCTGGCTTACAAAGAGGCTTTTAAAGGAATATCCTTTTGAGGTTTGCGAAGATTTTATGAGGGAGAGCAATCTTTCTCATAATGTCAACGTCCGTGTTAACCCTCTTATGACAACCCCTGATGAGCTTATCAAAGTTCTCAATGATGAGGGAGTTAACGCTGAGGTTTCTCCTCTTTCCTCTAACTGCTTAAGCATTTTGGGAAAGATAAATATAAATGAGCTTTCTTCCTATAAAAAAGGGTATTTCTCTTTACAGAATATAAGTTCATATAAGGCAGTTGAAATTTTGGCCCCTCAAAAGGGTGAGCGGGTTATGGATATTTGTGCCGCCCCTGGCGGGAAAAGCTGTGCCATTGCCGAAATGATGGGAGACAGTGGAGAAGTTTTTTCCTATGATGTTTATGAACATAAAGCAAAGCTGATTAAAAACTCTGCAGAGCGTCTTAACATACATATAATAAATGCAACTGTTCACGACGGCAGAGAAATTATCCCTGAATTTATTGAAAAAGCAGACAGAGTGCTGCTTGATGCCCCTTGCTCAGGAATTGGGGTTATTCATAAAAAGCCTGATATAAAATGGACAAGGGAAGAAAGTGATATATCTGAGCTTTCAAAAATTCAGCGTGAGCTTATTGAGGTATCCTGCCGATATGTTAAACCGGGCGGAGTTCTTTTATATAGCACCTGCACAATCTTAAAAGAGGAAAACGGCGATGTTACAGCAGAATTTTTAAGTAATCATCCTGAATTTACCAAGGTTTACGAGGAACAAATTTTAACAGGCAAAAACGGCGAAAGTGGTTTTTATATATGCAAAATGGAAAAGAAAAGATAAATCTTTTGGATTTATCCTATGAGGAAATAGAAAAGTTAATAATTGGTTTAGGTGAGCCAAAATTTCGCGCAAAACAGATTTTTAAGTGGCTTTACTTTGATATATCTTCAATTAATGATATGAGTAATCTATCTAAAGGTCTTAGAGAAAGGCTTTCAGATATTGCAACCATACACATTCCAACTATTGAGGAGAAATTTGTTTCAAAGCTTGACGAAACAAGGAAGTATCTGTTAAAATTAAGTGATGGGAATTATATTGAAGCTGTGCTTATGAAATATAAACACGGGTATACCATTTGCATTTCCTCTCAGGTTGGTTGTCGGATGGGTTGTGCCTTTTGTGCATCGACCATTGGAGGTAGGGTTAGAAATCTCACCCCATCTGAAATAATCGGTCAGGTTATGGTAGTTCAAAGGGATTTAGGGGAACGGATTTCAAACATCGTTATGATGGGAATTGGTGAGCCTTTTGATAATTTCCCCAATGTGGTAACATTTTTAAATAATGTTTCACATCCGGATGGACTTAATATTGGCCATAGGCATATCACTCTTTCCACTTGCGGAATTGCGGATAAAATCAGGGAGCTTAGTAAAATTGCACCCCAGATTACCTTATCCATCTCCCTTCACGCAACCAATAATGAGATGCGAAATAAAATTATGCCCGTAAATAAAATGTTTGACATTGAAGCATTGCTATCGGCTTGTAAATATTATATAAAAGAAACAAACAGGAGAATATCCTTTGAATATACCCTGATTTCGGGAGTAAATGATGATATTAAAACTGCAAATGAGCTTAGTAAACTTCTTTCGGGAATGCTTTGCCACGTTAATTTAATTCCCGTTAATGCGGTAAGTGAAACAGGGTTTAAAAAGACGGATTTAAAACAGGTTGAGGCTTTTCGGGAGTATTTAGAAAAGCATAAAATCCCCGCAACAATAAGGCGTGAAATGGGGAGTGATATTTCCGCGGCTTGTGGACAGCTTAGACGAAATCGTCATAAAGCTGAGGAAAATCAAGAAAGGTGTGATTAGTTTGAAGGTTTTTGCAATCGGAAAGTCGGATACGGGGCTTGTCCGTGAGCTTAATGAGGACAGCTTTTTAATTAGCGGCTTTGAAAATAATACCCCTTATGGCTTTTGTATCCTTGCCGACGGAATGGGCGGCCATAATGCAGGAGAGGTTGCAAGTGCTATGGCAACTGAAATTATTTCAAATGAGCTACTTCACTCAGATATGCAGGGCGATGAAAATAAAATCGTCCAGCAGATTATGGCGTCACTTGACTATGCAAATAACGAGATTTATCGTAAGTCTGTTACTAATTCCCAAAATGCAGGAATGGGCACAACGGCTGTTGTTTTCTATCTTGACGGGAAAACTGCTTACATTGCAAATATCGGGGACAGCAGGGCGTACCTTATAGAAAATGAGAACATAACTCAGCTGACATCAGACCATTCAATTGTTCAAAAGCTTTTAGAGAGCGGAGCAATAAGTCCTGAAGAGGCAAGAAATCACCCTGAAAAAAATATTATTACCAAAGCACTCGGAACTGAGCCTTTTGAGGAGTATGACATATACGAGTTTTCTGTCCGAGAAGGTGACAGAGTTCTTCTTTGCAGCGACGGACTTACTGATATGCTTTTAGATGAAGATATAAAAAACATCGTTTTAAACGCTGCATCTGGAGAAGAGGCACTTAATGCTTTAGTCGACTTGGCTAAAGAAAACGGGGGCAAGGACAATATTACCGTTGTTCTCATTTGCTTTTTGAAGGAGGATTAGTTATGAATTTAGTTGGAACTGTTTTAGCGGGACGATATGAAATTATTGAAGAAATCGGCAGCGGTGGAATGGCAATTGTTTATAAAGCAAAATGCCGGATTTTAAACCGCTTTGTTGCAATTAAAGTGCTTCGGACTGACCTTAAGGATGATGCTGAATTTTTGCGTCGCTTTAATATTGAGGCACAATCAGCAGCAAGTCTTACCCACCCAAATATTGTATCCATTTATGATGTAGGAACTGAAGGTGACCTTCACTACATAGTTATGGAATTTGTTGAGGGGATTACCTTAAAGGAATACATTGATAAAAATGTTATGCTTAATTGGAAAGAGGCAATCGGCTATGCAATCCAAATTGCAAGTGGGCTTGAGCAGGCTCATAAAAACTCCATTGTTCATAGGGATATTAAGCCTCACAATATTATTATGACGCCTGACGGAGTGCTTAAAATTACGGATTTTGGTATTGCCAGAGCAAGTATGCAGTCAACGGTAACCTGTGAGGATAATGCCATCGGCTCTGTTCACTATGTTTCCCCTGAACAGGCTCGAGGTGGCTATGTTGACGAGAGAAGTGACATTTATTCTCTGGGTATAGTTCTTTATGAGATGCTTACAGGGAAAGTACCATTTGATAACGAAAGCCCTGTTTCAATCGCACTTATGCACCTTCAAACCCCTCCTACTCCACCGAGAGAGCTTAATATAAGCATTCCAAAAGTGGTTGAGGATGTTGTTTTAAAAGCAATTTCAAAAGAGGTTGCAGGAAGATATAAAACTATCACAGAGTTTAAAAATGAGCTTGTGGCAGTTTCAGGCTCTACCCCTACGGCTCCTGCTGAAAAAGCAAAGGTCGATGACCTTGGAGGGACTGCAATATTTACTTCACTTAAGGATATTCCTGTTTCTGAGAGTAAGAATTATCCAAATAACCAAGAGCCATCTGTTATAAGCAACCTTACTCCATCTTCTGAAATAATTAAGTATGAAGACTCTGCTCCAGACTTTGAGCTTGAGGAAAATGATGAGGAGGAATACTATATGCAAGGCAAAGCATCTGACAAGAAAAATAAGACAAATATGGCGGTTATTATTGCTGCACTTTTGGCATCCTTGGCAATAATCATATTTATTTTGAGTATGTTCTGGGATTATATCGGAATGCTTTTTGGCGGTAGCGAAAAAACGGTTAAAATTCCGCAGTTTGTTGATATGACCTACGAAGATGTTTTGGATAAATACGAAGATAGCGAATATTTTACTTTCTTAATTCCCGAATATGACGAAAACAAAAAAGAAGAAGACGGTATAGTTCTGTCTCAGAGCCCGTCCCCTGACTCCGAAGTTAAATTCAAAAATGACCAAAAAATTGAAATTACTCTTACGGTAAACCGTCTTGACGAGAAAAAATCCTCAAAGGATACCTTGGAGGACTATGTCGGAATGGACTATAATAAAGTTAAAAAAGAGATTTCCAAGCTTGATATACACGTTAAGCTTAAATATGAATTCCACGATGACTATGAAGAGGATTTCATCATCTCTCAAAGTGAGGAGAAAGGCACGTCCTTAGAGGATATCGACACCCTGACTCTTACCATAAGCAAGGGACAGGAAAAAACAAATAATGAAGAAAACGACGACCCAAGCGGTGAGGGAGAAAATCCTTCAGGTAACACCGACGAGCCTGACGAGCCTCAGACTCAGACCGCTAACCGCAAACGTTTCACCGTTTACGGGCCAACTGACAAAAGCAGTGCAGAGGTTGTTGTTAAGGTAAACGGAAAAGCTATCAAAACATTAACTCTTGCCAAGGGTGCAAGTGATGTTATAACAATTCAAAGCACACAGCCATCTGTAAATGTTGAGGTTTTCCACGACGGAATTAAAGTTGTAACTCAAACTGTTAATATGAAATAATTTATGGAACATATTAAAGGAACTATCATTAAAGGAATTGGCGGTTTTTACTATGTGAAAACCGCTGATGAAACAATTGAATGTAAAGCTCGGGGAATTTTCCGCAAGGAGAATATCACACCTCTTGTTGGCGACGGGGTAATGATAAGCAAAAATGGTGAGAAATCGGGAGTTATTGAAGAAATTTTACCAAGAACTAACGCTTTAGTGCGTCCCCCCGTTTCTAACGTTTCTCAGGTTGCCATTGTTTTTGCAACGGAAAATCCAAAGCCAAACCTTTTAATCATTGATAAATTTATTGCATCCTGCGAAGAATGTGGTCTTGAAATTTTAATTTGCATAAATAAAACTGACCTGAATTTTGGAAGTGAATATGAGGAAATTTACAAAAAATCGGGGTTTGAGGTTTTGACCTTAAGTGCAACCAAGAACATAAATATTGATGCTTTAAAGGATAAGCTTAAGGGCAAAATCACGGTTTTTGCAGGGAATTCAGGAGTTGGAAAGTCAAGCCTTCTAAATTCTGTTTTCGGTGATGATTTATTTCAGACAGGCGAGGTTAGTGAAAAGGTTGAGCGTGGCAGACACACCACAAGACACAGTGAGCTTCTTCCTCTGCCCTTTGGTGGGTATATAATCGATACCCCAGGCTTTTCCTCCTTCGATATTGCAAAAATTCCTCCCCAGGATTTGCATTTGTATTTCAGGGAATTTACCCAATTTGAAAACTCTTGTAAGTTTTTAGACTGCAGTCACACAGTTGAAATTGGTTGCAATATTTTAGAGGCGGTTAAAAGCGGAGAAATATGCAAAACAAGACACGAAAACTATGCATTTTTATATAACGAGCTTAAAAATTTAAAGAAATGGTAATAAGCTGAATGGAGATTTAATATGAAGGAAATAATTATTGCACCGTCAATACTTGCGGCAGACATTGCAAATCTTGGCAGAGATGTTAAGCTTTCCGAAGAAGCAGGGGCAAAATATCTTCACATTGACATTATGGACGGGCATTTTGTTCCAAACATAAGCTACGGCCCTGATACGGTTAAGGCGCTTCGCCCTCTTTCAAATCAGGTCTTTGATGTGCATCTTATGATAAGTGACCCTCTCTTTTATGCAGAAAAGTTCAAAGAGGCAGGGGCGGATATTATAACTGTTCACGCAGAAACAGTTACAGATTATAAAAAAACCGCAGATGCCCTTCACGCCTTGGGGGTTAAGGCAGGGATAAGCATTAAACCTAAAACTCCCGCATCTGAGATTATTGATGCGATAGAATACTATGATTTAATACTTGTTATGACTGTTGAGCCGGGATTTGGTGGGCAGTCCTACATAGAAGAAATGAATGAAAAAATCGCCCTTTTGCGAGAGGCGATTGATAAAACAGGAAAAGATATAGACCTTGAGGTTGACGGCGGAATTGGGCCTAAAAATGTTCATATGCCCCTTAAAGCAGGGGCAAATGTAATCGTCGCAGGCTCATCTGTTTTTAAATCAGAAAACCCTGCCTTGGCAATTGCACAGCTGAAAGAGGCAAAGCTCTAAAATATTTTAGTATACATATAAAAATTTAAAACCATAAAAAGAGGAATTAATATTTGAAATTTCCTCTTTTTTGTTTTGTGGCGGAAAATGCTCATTCCCAAAAATGCCCCAACTCCGCCCATAAAAAAGGCACAGAAAATCAGCATTTTTTCACTTATTCTCCACTCATTTTTTATGCTCCTCTTTTTGTCAATTCCATAAAGGATAAAAACAAAAATATTCCAAATTAAAAATAAAATTTCCATACAATCTTCTCCCAAACTAAAGGACTGCCCTCAGGCAGTCCTTTAGTTTATAAAATTCCTTGCTTTTCTTTACAGTTTAAAATTCTTATAACGCTTTCGTTTATACGCTCCTCAGAGATTTTTCCGCTTCTGACTGCATCAACTAATGCCTCGTGGGCAATATCCATATTATTTGGCATTAAAATCATATCAACACCGGCTAAAACTGCTTCAACTGCCGCATCGGCTGAGGTGTGGGAATTTAAAACCGCCCCCTCATTCATAGGGCTTGTTATAATAACTCCGCCAAAGGAAGCTTCCTCTCTTAAAAGCTGTGTCACTATTTTGTGAGAGAAGGTTGCAGGGCTGTCTGCATCAATTTCAGGGATGCTTATATGCCCAATCATAACAAATTCCGCTCCGCTGTCAATTCCCGCCTTAAACGGTGCAAGTTCCTCCGCCTTTATTTCATCAATTGAGCGGTTGCTTATAGGATAGCTTAAAGCTGTATCCCCTTCTGTAAAGCCCTGGCCGGGGAAGTGCTTAAGGGTTACCATAACTCCGCCCTTTTTAAGGCCTTTAACCATCCACTCGACTTTTCTTGAAACATCATCTTTGTCGTAACCAAAAGAGCGTTCCCCGATTGCATTTATCTTGCCCTCACCTAAAATATCAGCAACAGGAGAGAAGTTCATATTAAAGCCAAGCCCTGATAAAGCCTCACCAATTTCAGTGCCAATTTCATAAGCCTCATCGCTGCTTGAAATTTGCCCCATAGGAGCAATTTCGCCAAGGCCCATTTCCCCATTTTTACTTATGGCAAAAACATTTCCGCCCTCTTCCATTGTTCCTAAGAACATCGGAATTTTAGCATATTCCTGAGTAGCTTTTAAAAGCTCCTTTGTCTGCTCAGGATTTTGCAGATTATTCTCAAAATACACAATTCCGCCAACATTTTTTGCTTCAATTGCAGATTTAGTTGTTTCCCCTGCTCGAATAACCTCACTAACCCCTGTTAATTGTTCGGGGGTAACATAAAACATCTGGTAAATTTTCTCCTCAAGAGTCATCTCATTTAAGATGCTGTTTACTTTCTCCGATGCCTTAACTGTCACCTTATTCGGTCCCGCTTCAGAAGCATCCTGCTTTGGCTCACTAACGGTAAAAATAGTGCATCTGCTAAAGAGGTATACTGTGCAAAAAAGTACCAAAATGCCTATAACTATGTATTTGGGTAAATTCTTCATATCATTAAATTCCTTTTTAAAATTATATGGTCACTACTCAATAATTTTACACTAAAATATATCCATTGTCAACAATTTTGCCTAAAAATCGACAACATAAAAGGGATGTAAAATTCTTACATCCCTTTTATTTTAGTTTATAAAATTATTCTTCGCAACAGTCACATTCGCCGTCACATACGAAATCAATTTCAATCGGTTCGTTGCAGTAAGGACAAGCTAAATCGTCATACTCTAAATCCTCATAAGATAGGAAAACATCTTGACCGCATTTTTCGCACTTGATTGCAAATTCTTCGTCCTCATCATCGTCATACTCATAGATTTCGTCTTCGAAAACCTCTTCGCACAAAATGTCAATAGACTCATCAATATCATCAATCTTATCTGCGATAAAGCCCTGTTCATCATCAATCATTTCAATTTCAGATGTAATATCGCCAAGAAGTGCGATAATTTCATTCAAAAGCTTTCCCTCATTAGAGTCGCAATCAAGCTTCATCCCGTCAGCAAGACCTTTAAGATAAGCCGCTCTGTTTGTTAAATCAGACATAATATCCTCCTATACTCTTGACATATATTCTGCGTTTCTTGTGTCAATTTTAATCATATCGCCTTCGTTAATGAACATAGGAACAGTGATAATTGCACCTGTTTCAACTTTAGCTGGCTTTGTAACATTTGATGCTGTGTTACCTTTTATGCCAGGTTCTGTTTCAACAACTAAAAGTTCAACAAAGTTCGGTGGTTCAACATTGAATACATTTCCTTTATAAGAAAGAATTGTAACAACCATATTTTCCTTAACAAACTTAAGAGCGTCACCAAGCTGGTCTGCACTGAGTGGAAGCTGGTCGTAAGTTTCCTGGTCCATAAAATAATATAGACCGCTGTCTTCGTATAAATACTCCATATCCTTTCTTTCTATATGAGCCTTTGCAACCTTTTCAGTTGGGTTAAAGCTTCTCTCTGTAACGCCGCCTGTTATAACATTCTTCATCTTTGTTCTAACAAAAGCCGCACCTTTACCAGGTTTTACGTGTTGAAACTCAACAACCTGATAAACATTACCTTCAAATTCAAATGTTATACCGTTTCTGAAATCACCCGCTGAAATCATTGGGGATACCTCCTTTAATTTTCTTGTTATATTTATAACACTATTTTATACTAAAATTACCCAAATTGCAAGACATTTTTCAAGTTTTATTTAAATTTCAATAAGATTCTTATGGCTTTTACTTAAAATCGTGCATCCCTCTTTATTTACAACCACTAAATCCTCTATTCTCACCCCGCCGAAATCGGGAATATAAATTCCCGGCTCACAGCTTACCACCATATTTTCCTTTAATATCATTTCGCTTCTTGGGGAGAGATTTGGGCTTTCGTGGATTAAAAGTCCTACTCCGTGTCCTAAGGAATGACCGAAATATTCGCCATATCCTGCTTTCTCTATTATATCTCTTGCCTCTTTATCCGCCTTTGCACAAGAAACTCCGCTCCTTATTGCCTCAAGCCCTTTAAGTTGTGCCGAAAGAACAATATTGTATATTTCCTTTTGTTTTTCATTCGCCTTTCCAAGAACAACCGTCCTCGTCATATCCGAGCAGTATCCCTTATAAACGCAACCAAAATCAAGGGTTATAAAATCACCCGATTGAAGTTTTTTATCACTCGGAGTGCCGTGTGGCATACTTGTTTTCTTTCCGCTTATGGCAATTGTATCAAAAGATGTTTTCTCTGCCCCTTGTTTTTTCATAAAATATTCAAGTTCTGCGGCAATTTCTATTTCCGTTATGCCGTCCTTTATATATCCTAAAATATGAGAAAACGCTTTATCCCCTATTTCCTCCGCCATTTTGATTTTTTCAATTTCAAATGGCTCTTTTATAATTCTGATATCATCGATTTCCTTGCCTTTTTCTATAAAAACACAGTCTGTTTGGCTTTTTAACTGCTTTAAATCAAAAACCGTTAAAAAGCTATCCTCTATTGCAATGGTTTTAATTTTATTATCGTTTATATAATCTGTTAAATCAGATGCCTTCCTCTTCAGTATAACCTCAAAATCAGTGGCTTCCTTCCCCGCAATTTCAATATATCTTGAGTCTGTAAAAAGAGCCCTTTTATTTTTCTCAATTAAAAGTGCCCCCTCGCCTCCGCTAAAGCCTGAAAAATATCGCATATTATATGGAGAGGTTATTAAAACTGCCTCAACTTCATTTAATATGCCATTTAACTTTTTATACATATTTCCCCCTCTTTTCAAGGTAGAGTTTTTTTAGCTCCATAGCGTCCTCTGTCTGAGTTCCTCTTGACTCGCAAATAATTGTCGGACATAAATTTTTCTTTGCAATAATCTCGGCAATAGGCCAAAACTCAGGGCCGTATTCGCTCTCACTGTAGCACCTGTGCTTTTTCTCCCCTGCATTGGTCCACTCAATTCGGCTGTAGTGGATATGAAAGCTTTTAAGCCTATCCTCCCCAAGCTTATTATGGATTACATCAAAAATTCTCTCGTAATCCTCTTGTGTTTTAAGTCCGCCTAATGTTTGCGAATTTATATGCCCGAAATCAACGGTCGGGAGTAGCCTTTCATCAAGTGAACATATTTCACACACCTCTTCAATCGTGCCAAGCTGATTTACCTTTCCCATAGTTTCAGGGCAAATACTTATGTCACTATAGCCTAAATTATCCGCCTCGTAAACCGCCTTTTTAATGGTATCCATAGCAAGTTCTAATGCCTTTTTCCTTGTAATTTTTGAGCAGGAGCCTGAGTGAACAACAATCCTTTTTGCACCCATAACTCTGGCAAGGTCTAAGGTATCTAAAATATATTTTATGCTGTTTTTCCTTTTCTCTTCCTCCGTGGAAGAAAGGCTAATAAAATAAGGGGCGTGAACCGACAAGGTTATCCCCTCTTTTTTTGCTTTATCTCCAAGCTCTTTAGCAGAGTCGTGAGAAATTTTTATTCCTTTTGTGCACTCATATTCATAGGCATCAAGCCCCTTTAAGCGTAGCCAGGAGGGCATATTAAGAGAGGTTTTATTCCCCTCTTCGTAAAATTTTTCGCAGTTGCCACCGGGGCCGAATTTTGCTAACATATAATTCCTTTCACTCTCTTCCTCTTTGGAAGAATAAGCCTTTCAAAAATTCTTTTAAACTTTATGAACTTTCCTTCTATTGGTGAAATCTGCTCGATTAAAATAGTGAACATTCCTGCCATATTGCCGCCAAGCATATCCGTAAAAAGCTGGTCGCCGACCATAGCGGTTTCCTTTGGCAAAACTCCCATATCCTTGCAGATTTTTTTGAGATTTTTAGTAAGTGGCTTTTTCGCCTTTGGCATAAAGCCTATCTCAAGCTCAGAGGCAAAATGCTCCACTCTGCCTTTATTATTATTTGACGCTATGTATGAAACAAAACCCATATCGCAGAGTTTTTTAAACCAATTTTTAACTTTTTCATCGGGTAGGGGGGTGTCATAGGGAACTATGGTATTATCCACATCGAAAATAAACCCTTTTATGCCCCTTTTTGAAAGGGCGTCAAGGTCAATATCAAATATGGAAAGCTCATATAAAGAAGGCTTAAATAATTTCTTCATTTTGTTCTCCTTAATAAACTAAATAAATATCCCTTTATTGTATTTTGTGGGCAGCCCCTCACGATATAAATGCGAATCATTTGAAAGCATCAGCATTTTTGGTATGCATACTCCCTCTTCATCTGCCTTAAATTCAACGACCGTCATTCCCGAATGACTAATATCCATCTTCGTCCATACGGTGGGCAGAGGGATATTAAGCAAAATTCCAAGCCAGGAAAGACCAAATCCGCCGTGGCAAAATGCCGCAACCCTTAAATCGTTAGGAGCGGTTGCCTTATACCACCCGTTCTCTCTGTCGTGAACATAGCCAAGCTCACTTAAAAATCTGTCTGACTCGTTTAAAATTCTCTCATATCCGCTTTTACATTTTTGGGTATTAAACATCTGGTGATTATACCATTTATCGCCTAAATCCATAATGCTTTTAGATTGCATTTCCCGTCTTAACTTTTCAATAAGAAATACCCATTTATCGTCGCCGTTTTCGTCCTTAACGCAAAAGCTTTCTCCTGCCTTTTCCTCACACATAAACTCCTCAATATAAACCTCCTTATTAAGAAGCTTCGCCAGAGGCTCTGCGGTCATTTTAGCTCTTTTTAGTGGGGATGAGTATATCTTATCAACTCCGTGAAGGGATAATCTTTTAGAAATAGCCTCTGCTTGTTCTTTTCCAAGCTCTGTTAAGCCGTTAGGGTTATAAACGGGTTCTCCGTGGCGAATAATGTATAATAACATAAAACTTCTCCTTTTGTTTAAGATAAATTTAAACGCTATTAAATTATATCATAAAATTTTTAAATAGTCAATTAGTGCACAGATATATAAAAATGGTGTTCACTAAGCATAGTGAACACCATTTAATTTTAAGTATTTAGTCTATATCGTCATACATTTTCATAGCTTCTGCAATATCTTCGAAGCTGTTGCAATGTCCGTTCTTAACATATAAATAAGATGTTGTCATTCCGCTTATTAAACAGCTCTTTATATCAAGCTCTCCTAAAAGACCGGCACAAAAACCGCTGTTAAAGTTATCTCCGCCGCCTGTTGTTTTCTTTGGACTTTCGCAAAGCACACCTTTAACCTCAACCTCTCCGCCGTCATATACTGCAGCAGAGCTATCAACAGGATGGATTATAACAGTGCCAATACCTGAAAATTCTTTTATCGCTCTTGCAATCGGGAGTGAGCCGTCATATTCCCCATCGCATAAAATAGAGTGCATAACCATAGCTTCGCTCTTGTTAAGCCCTAAATATGTTGGAGCATATTCGCTATATTTACCAAACATTTTAAGTGCCGCCTTAATCTCTTCAGGCTGACGCTTTGCACAGTCTGCAATATCTATGTATATTTTTCTGTCACGCTTTGAAAGTCTTGGCATAACAAGCTCTAAAAACTTTTCGTAAATCTCGTGGAAGTGCACTAAATAGCTCCAATTAACTAAAGTTATGATGTCAGCATAGTCAAAGATTTCAACTATTTCATCAATACTTATTCTTTCGATTAAGTCACTCCAGCGAAGACGGCTTATCTTTTCAATATCGCTCATAATTACTTTTCCGTCCTCAAATTCAAACAGATAAGAATAGCCAGGTTCACTGATGGTTATAGTTTTACAATTAGGGTTTAAGTCAAACACAGGACTTTTCTCAGGATAGCCAAGTGCCCCAACGCAGGTACAATCTACACCCATATTTGCAAGGCCGTTTGCATAGTGTGGACCACAACCGCCAAAGTCGGTCTGGCTTATAATAAGCTCGATATTACCGCTCCGACCTGCAAGAGATGTAATCTTCTCGCCGAACTGGTCGATTGTAGGGAAATATGTGCAATTATTCTCGTCCACTCTTGTTTTAACAGGATGGATGAGATAGTCGATAAATCCGTCAAAGCCGATGCTTACCTTTTTCCCTTGAATTAAGGCTTTTCTTTCTTTAAACTGCTCAGAATATTTCATTTTTACCTCCACCTTTCTATAAATATCAGCAATTTATAAGTTTCATTCATTATAACATAAAGACGCATAAACGTCAATCAATTTGTGCCATTTCTTTCTTGTTGAAATTAATAATCAATTTCGATGCCCTCAGGTGCAGGGACGAACACATTTTTAAATATGTCCTCAAATTTTGCTTTCGTAAGCTTTCCGTCATAAAGGTTAATCCCGTGTTTATCCGCCAAAGTATCAGTATAATTTTTAAGCTTATAAACAACAAAATTTCTTGAGTTATAGTCGTATTGAGTTACGATTGGAGTAAACTTTGCCGTAATGCTCTTTTCTTCGCCCTTTTTGGAAAACTCAAGACCTGCCATTCCGCCAAGCAAATTCTTGGTTTCCTTTTGCCTTGAAACAAAATTGCCTAACGAATAAAAAACAACGCATCTGTTTCCGTTTTCACTTTCTATCCACTCACATGGCTCTATAACATGAGGATGTGAACCAACAATTGCATCCGCTCCCCACTCACACATTTTAAGTGCCAATTCTTTTTGAGCATCTGACGCTGTCATTTGGTATTCATTTCCCCAATGAGGGAACACAACCACAAAATCAACCTCATTTTTTATAGATTTAATATCTTCCTCAATCTTTTTCTCGTCAAGCATATTAACCATATACTCTTTTCCCGCAGGAACAGGAATTCCGTTGGTGCTGTATGTATAATTGAAAAGGGCAAACTTTATGCCGTTTTTTTCAACTATATCAGCACTTGTCTGCATCTCTTCGCTTTCGTTTATGCCAAGATAAGTGATTTCGGGATAGCCCTTCCAAAACTCAATAGTTTTTTCAATTCCTTTGATATTTCTGTCCATAATATGGTTTGAGGCGTGAAGAATAACATCAAATCCCTCGTCTGCCAGAGTTTCGCCCACTTCTTTTGGAGAGTTAAATAAGGGATAGCCTGAAAGGCCCATTTCCTCTCCTCCTAAAACGGTTTCCTGACCGATAACCGCCAAATCTGCATTAACGATGTCCTCACGGAGTTGTGAGAAAATACGGCTATAATCATAAGACCCGTCCTCTCTTTTACCGTCAAGGATAACGGGCATATGCATCAAATTATCCCCTAAAACCACCATAGAGGCAGTCTTTTCTTCAATTTTTGGAGCTAACTCATTTTCTCCGCTTGTGGGCGCGTTTGACGCACAAGCAGAAAGGATAAGTGAAAATATTAAAATCAGTGATAAAATTCTGAACTTTTTCATAGCTCTTATGATAATTTTGCTTTAACGATTTCGTTAATCATTTTTCCGTCTGCCCTGCCCTTGGTTTTAGGCATAACAGCACCCATAATTTTGCCCATATCCTTCATAGAAGTTGCCCCAACCTGGGCAATTGCTTCGGCAACAATTTCTTCAAGCTCTTCTTTTGAAAGCTGTTTTGGAAGGTAAGCGAGTAAAATTTCGATTTCGCGGTTAATGTCTGCAATCAAATCATCTCTGCCGCTCTTTTCATACTCAGGAAGCACATCACGGCGACGCTTAAGCTCTTTTGCGATAACCTCAATAACCCCCTCATCTGAAAGCTCTGTTTTATTGTCCTTTTCAAACTGAAGAACTGCAGACCGAACCATTTGAACAGTATTCTTTCTTATAACATCCTTTTCTTTCATAGCGACCTTAAGGTCATCCATTAAATTATCTTTTAAACTCATATATCTCTCCTCCTAAAATTAAAACAAAGCCGCCCTTAAATCC
This sequence comes from Clostridia bacterium, assembly GCA_045648565.1. Lineage (GTDB taxonomy): Bacteria > Bacillota > Clostridia > Monoglobales > Monoglobaceae > SIG454. The sequence continues at coordinate 36,501 of JAZROF010000055.1, forward strand.
TAAAGGCGGCATATTATTGTTTATTTAATTATTTGAACTTGCGTTTTCTTGCAGCCTCTGATTTCTTTTTACGTCTTACGCTAGGCTTTTCATAGTGTTCTCTCTTTCTAACTTCAGAAAGAACTCC